>DATCMG010000820.1:0-13125 GCA_036563555.1 Roseomonas sp.
GCCGGGCAGCGCGAGGCCGATCGCCTCGCTCACAGTCGCCATGGTGTTGGCCGTGAACTGGCCGCCGCAGGCGCCGGCGCTGGGGCAGGCCACGCATTCCAGCTCGTGCAGCTCGTCATCGGACATCCGGCCGGCGGCGTGCATGCCAACCGCCTCGAACACATCCACCACCGTCACGTCCCGGCCCTTGTAGGTGCCGGGCAGGATGGAGCCGCCATACATGAACACGCTGGGGACGTTCAGGCGCAGCATCGCCATCATCATGCCAGGCAGCGACTTGTCGCAGCCGGCGAGGCCCACCATCGCATCATAACAATGGCCGCGCATCGTCAGCTCGACCGTGTCCGCGATCGCATCACGGCTGGCGAGGGAGGACTTCATGCCCTGGTGGCCCATGGCGATGCCATCGGTCACGGTGATGGTGGTGAATTCGCGCGGCGTGCCATGCGCGTGCTTCACGCCCGTCTTCACGCTCTGCGCCTGGCGGCTCAGGGCGATGTTGCAGGGCGCGGCCTCGTTCCAGCAGGTCGCCACACCGACCAGCGGCTGGTCGATCTCCTCCTCGGTGAGGCCCATGGCGTAGTAGTAGCTGCGATGGGGCGCGCGCTCCGGTCCCACCGTCACATGGCGGCTGGGGAGGCGCGACTTGTCCCAGGTGTTGTCCGGCATCGGCATTTCCTTCTTGTGGCGCCGTGTATCGCGCAACAAACCGCCAGGATCAACGCGGTGTGGCGCAATACAGGGTCTCGCGAACCGGCGCTCTCGGCAGCGGCGGGAATGGCCGACGACACGCGCACGTCAACGCCGCTTCAGTCCCGGCCTCGTCATATTCCGGCCGCCAGCGGGGAGCGGTCAATGGCCGCGGTCCAGCGCCTCCCGCACGCGATCGCCGATCCCGCGCCACAGCTCCATCTCGCGCCTGGCATCCGCCAGGGCGCGGTGAGCGGGCATGGCTGACTTCGCGTCCTGCTCCACCCCCGCCATCACGACCGCCACCACCTCCTCATGCCGCGCCGGATCGAGGCTGACCGCAGCCAGGGCGGCAAGCGCCGCCGCACGCCGGGCCTCTTCCGTATCGCGCAGGCGCAGCGCGTGGCGGGGTAGCCCTGCTGCCCGCAACAAGCGGCTAAGCCATTGCCCGTCCCAGGAAGGGGCGGAGGCGTAGAGGTCCTGGCCGGTCAGCACCTCCACCATGCGGCGGGCGACCTGATCATGCGGCTCGCCCTCCCGCTCCAGATCTTCCCGCGAAAGGCCATGGATGCGCTCGGCCTCCGCGCTCCATTCCTGCCAGTCAGGGGCGGGGCGGATCAGATGTGCCTCCTCGGTCCCGTCCTCCCAGACCCAGCCGACCTCGACGGGAAAGCCGCGCTTGCCCAGGCTGCTCGCCTCGAAGTCGAGGAAGACGATCACCGGATCGTACCGGCCGCGTTTTCCCGGGCCAGTTGGCCGTGCATCCGCGCGTCGCGCATCGCCCAGACACGGCGGCGCGTATCCGCCCGTTCAGATGCAGGGGTGAGTGGAACCGTGTCGGACAAGCTGGCCTCGCGGGATTAATGAAAGTCGGAGGGATGTCACGAGAGAATGCGCCTTGCGGCACTTCGTGACAGACGCCCCGGACCCCGGCTGGGTTGCTCAGCGATAGACGACGTAGCGGAAGATGTAGATCGCGCAGAGGACGCTGCTGATCAGGGCGCCGATCCTCACCGCCTGCTGGTCGGTGAGGGGTGGATTCCGGTTGATCAGGGGAAGTCGCGACCGGCACCACAGGATGGGCACGACCGCGAGCAATGTCAGCGCGAAGAAGTCGAAGAACCTCATGCCGCGATCCGGGCGATGGCCGCGGCCAGCTTTGCCGCCTCGGCCTCGGCGGTGGAAAGGCGCTCGCGCGTCTCCTCCACCACCTCCTCCCTGGCGCGGCTGGTGAAGTCGGGATTGGCGAGCTTCTGGGCGATCTTGCGGGCCTCGGCCTCGACCTTGGCATGCTCCTTCGCCAGCCGCGCGCGCTCGGCGGCCAGGTCCACCACGCCTGCGAGCGGCAGCATCACGGTCGCCTCGCCCACCACGGCCTGTGCCACGCCGACCGGCGCGGCCCCCTCCAAGGGCGTTACCTCGGGCGTGCGGGCCAGGCGGCGGATCGGCTCGATCCAGCGCGCCGCGCGTGCCAGGGTCTCGGCGGAGGCACCCTGCACCAGCAGCGGCACGGTCACGGAGGGCGGCACGTTCACCGAGGCCCGGACGGTCCGGACCTCGGTGATGAAGCCCACGAGCCAGTTCAGCTCGGCCCGCGCCTCCTCGGCGCCCATGACGGCCACCGGCTCCGGCCAGGCGGTGCGGATCAGGCTGCCCTCCGGCCCATAGCCGAAGCGGTCCCACAGCTCCTCCGTCACGTAGGGCATGACCGGATGGGCCAGACGCAGGATCAGGCCCAGCACATGCTGCGCCGCGCCCTTCGCCTCGGCCTTTTCCAGCCCCTCCGGCCCGGTGAGGGCGGGCTTGGCCAGCTCCAGGAACCAGTCGCAGAAGCTGCCCCAGGTGAAGCGGTAGAGAGCCGCCGCATAGTCATCCAGGCGATAGGCCTCCAGCGCCGCCGTCGCCTCGGCCACCGCGGCATTGCCGGCATCGATGATCCAGCGTGCCAGCGGGGTAGTCGCCGTCATGGGACTGAAGGAGGGGTCGGGCGCTATGCCGTTCATCTCGCAAAAACGGGCGGCATTCCACAGCTTGGTGACGAAGGAGCGGTTGCTCTCCACCTTCTGCCGCCCCAGCCGCACGTCGCGCCCCGGACCCGCGAAGGAGGCCAGGGTAAAGCGCAGGGCATCCGTGCCATAGGCATCCGCCAGCTCCAGCGGATCCATCACATTGCCCTTGGACTTGGACATTTTCTGCCCGCGCTCGTCGCGCACCAGCCCGTGGATGTTCACGACCTTGAAGGGCACGTCGCCCATGAAGTGGATGCCGAGCATCATCATCCGGGCGACCCAGAAGAAGATGATGTCGAAGCCCGTCACCAACACGTCGCCGGGGTAATAGCGGGCAAGCTCGGGCGTCTGGCGCGGCCAGCCCAAGGTCGAGAAAGGCCAGAGGCCGGAGCTGAACCAGGTGTCCAGCACATCCGGGTCACGGATCAGGGGCAGGTCCTGGCCGTAATGGGCCCGGGCGGCGGCTTCCGCCTCGCCCGCGCTGCGCTCCACGAAGACATGTCCGTCCGGGCCATACCAGGCCGGGATCTGGTGGCCCCACCAGAGCTGGCGGGAGATGCACCAGGGCTGGATGTCCCGCATCCAGGCGAAGAAGGTGTTTTCCCACTGCTTCGGCACGAACTGCGTGCGCCCGGTCTCCACCGCCTCGATGGCGGGTTTGGCCAGGGTCGCGGCATCGGCATACCATTGCCAGGTCAGGCGCGGCTCGATCGGCACGCCGGAACGGTCGCCATGCGGCACGGCATAGGTGTGTGGATCGATCTTCTCGATCAGCTCCAGCCGCTCCAGCTCGGCGATGATGGCTTTCCGAGCCTCAAAACGGTCCAGCCCGCTCAGGCTCGAAAGCATCTCGGGCTCGGCCACGCCCGAAAGGGCGCGCACCTCACCCTCAAGTTCGGCCAGCATCATGCGCCCTTCGGCATCCAGGACGCTGGGAGCGGGTAGGCCGTGACGCCTCGCGACCTCGAAGTCGTTGAAGTCATGGGCGGGGGTGATCTTGACCGCGCCCGACCCCTTCTCGGGATCCGAATAGGTGTCGGCCACCACGGGGATGCGCCGCCCGACGATGGGCAGCACGAGGAACTTCCCGACCAGGTCCTGGAAGCGGGGATCGTCCGGATGGACGGCCACGGCCGTGTCGCCCAGCATCGTCTCCGGCCGGGTCGTCGCCACCACGAGGTAGCGGCCCGGCTCCCCCTCCACGGGGTAGCGGAGGTGCCAGAGGCTGCCCTTCACCTCCCGGCTCTCCACCTCAAGGTCCGAGATGGCCGTCTGGAACTTCACGTCCCAGTTCACCAGGCGGCGGTCACGATAGATCAGGCCCTGGCGGTGCAGGGTCACGAAGACCTCCCGCACCGCGTCCGAAAGCCCCTCATCCATGGTGAAGCGCTCGCGCGACCAATCGAGGCTGGCGCCCATGCGGCGGAGCTGGCGTGTGATGGTGCCGCCGCTCTCGGCCTTCCACTGCCAGACGCGCTCAAGGAAGGCCTCGCGGCCCATCTCGCGGCGGTTCTTGCCCTCGGCCGCGAGGAGGCGCTCCACGACCATCTGCGTGGCAATGCCGGCATGGTCGGTGCCGGGCTGCCAGAGCGCGTCGCGGCCCTGCATCCGGCGGAAGCGTATCAGAGTATCCTGGATCGTGACGTCCAGCGCGTGGCCGACATGGAGACTGCCCGTCACATTGGGCGGCGGAATCATGATGGTGAAGGGCCGGGCATTGGAGTCCGGGTTTGCCGTGAAGGCCCCGGACCCCTCCCAACCTTCATAGAGGCGCGGCTCAAAGCCGGCGGGCGAGAGCGTCTTGTCAAGCATGGGCGGAGGCTTGGAGGAGGGGCTGCCTCCGCGTCAAGAGGTTGATGGACCCTGCCCTGCCCCGTGCCCCGTGCGAGGCTAGCCGAGGGAGCGGCTGACCACCCTCTCGATCTCGGCGCGTACCAGCCGTTCCATCAGCGCCGGCAGATGCGCGTCCATCCATTCCTTGAGCAGCGGCCGCACCTCCTCACGCACCACATCCTCGATCGAGGGGCCTCCGCGATGCACCGGGGCCGCACGCTCGGCGGCCACGGTGCGGGCGAGCTGCCCCAGCAGCGCCGCGGCCGCGGCCGCCGTGGCCGGGGCGACAAGCCCCTCCGCGACCTCGGACGGCTGGGGTGGCGGGGGCGCGGGCTGGGGCTCCCGCTCGGGACTTACCGGAGCGGTCAGCGTCACTGCGATCACCGGCTCTGCCGGCTGTGCCGTCTCGGGCGCCGGCGGGGTGACAAGCATCGCCTCAGTCAATTCGAGCGGCTCCGGTTCCGATGCGCCCGCCACCTTGCCCGGGGCCGACTCCTCCTCGTTCAGGATCTTACGAATGGAGGCGAGGATATCCTCCATCGACGGGTCCTGACCGGGAGCGGTGAGGCCGGACATGCGTGGGTTCCTGGGGTTGGGGGTTACTGGCGGACGGCCTGTGGCACGGAGTAGTCGCCCAGGCCGGCCCAGCGGTCGCGCACCGCGCGGTAATAGGCTTCCTGGTCATAGAGGGCGACGGGCAGGTTCAGGTCGCGCGCCGACAGGCGCCCCACCGCCTGCGCCACGGCATGGCTGGCCGTCACGACATTGGCCAGCGCGCGCACCAGCGAAACGCGGGCGTTCAGCAGTTCCTGCTCGGCGTTCAGCACGTCCAGCGTGGTGCGGCTGCCAACCACCGCCTCGCGCTGCACGCCATCCAGGGCGATCTCGGCCGCGCGGATCTGGGCACGGACGCTGTCGACCGTCGCGCGGGCGCTCTGGAGCGTCTCCCAGGCCTGGATGGCCTGGGCGGAGGCGATCCGGCGCTGGTCGTCCACCACCTGGCGCAGCCGCGTGGCATCCTGCCGGGCCTGGCGCACCTGGGAGTATTCCGCGCCACCCTGGTAGAGCGGAACGGTCACGGTGGCGGTCACCTGCTCGCCGATCGTGCGCTGGCCGAGGGTCTGCTGATTGTCGTTGCGGAAGGCCTGGGCCTGCAGGCTGGCCTGGGGCAGCAGGGCGCCGAGCTGCACGTCGATGAAGTCGCGCGCGGCGGCTTCGTCGAACAGCGCCGCCACGACGGCCGGGTTGTTCAGGGCCGCAACCTGGGACGCATCCTCGCCGCTGCGCGCGGCCGGGGTCAGGGGCTGCGGGGCGGTCAGGCGGGTGGGGGCGAGGCCGATCACGCGCTGGAAGCTGGCGCGGGCGTTCTGGAGCTGCCCTTCGGAGTCGGCGCGGGAGGCACGGGCGCCGGCAAGGCGCGACTCCGCCTGGGCCACGTCCGTGCGGGTGATCTCGCCGACGCGGAAGCGCTCATTCGTGGCGTCCAACTGGCGCTGCAGCACCTGCGCGTTGTTCAGGTTGAGGCGGACCTCCTCCTGGAACCGGATGACGTTCACATAGGCGGAGACGGTGTCCTGCAGCGCCTGTTGCTCGGTGGCGAGCAGCCGGGCGCGCTGCGCCATCACTTGGTTCTCGGCCCGGCGCGTCGCGGCCACCGTGCGGCCACCACGATAGAGCGGCTGGGTGACGGTCGCGGCCACCGTGCCGATTGCGCGGTCCTGGTCCGTCGTCACGCCGACCCGCTCGCCGCGCGCGGTCGTCGTGCGGGAGCGCAGCGTACCCGCGCCATAGCCGGCGCTGCCGGTGAGGCTGACGGTCGGGCGCCAGCCGGCCAGGGCCTGCGGCACGTTCTCGTCGACCACCCGGAGCTGGGCGCGGGCCGTCGCGAGCGTCGGGTTGTTCACATAGGTCTGCGCCAGGGCTTCCTGAAGCGTCTGGGCGCCGGCCGGCGCCGCCCCCAGGCCAAGGGCGAGGAGGCCCGCCGGCAGGGCGGCCCTGAGGCGTCGGCGCGGGGCATGGCTGCGGGTCATCGGCTGCTATCCCTCATCGGCCACCCGCCTTCTTAGGGCCTGGGCCGCCTGTGCTCGGTTCCCGGTGATGTTAGCTGGCTCCGCCGCCTCGCGGCCAGGATGATGGGGAACCCTTTCCACATCCTTGCCGCGGGTTGGCCCGTGGCGAAGCCGTTCGTCAGGCCAGGGCGAAGCCAGGCTTGGGCATGAAGGCAGGCAGGAGCGTTCCGGCCACGTCGAAGGCCTTCACCGTGCTGAGGCTCGTGCCCACGCGGCGGCCGATGATTGCGGATCCCGATTCGCCGGGCGCGCGGCAGATGGCCACGAGGCGCCCACCTTGCACCAGTTGCTCCACCAGGGCCGGAGGTACGGCCGGAACCGCGCCTTCGATCAGGATGAGATCGTAAGGGGCGCCTTCGGGAAGCCCGGCCGGGGAAGGACCAGCCTGCCGGCGCAGCGATCCCGGCGGCAGCGCGGAGGCCGCGATTCCCTCTTCACCCAGGGCCGCGATGGCGGCGTCATCCTCCACCGCCACCACCTGCGCGCCGGAATGCGCGAGCACCGCCGCGCCGTAGCCCGGGCCGGCCGCGAGGACCAGCACGCGCTCACCCGGGCGCGGTGCAGCCAGTTGGATCAGCCGCGCCACGGTCATGGGCTGCAGCAGGACCCGGCCATGGCCGAGCGCCAGATCCTCATCGGCCAGGACACGCACCCGCAGCGCCTCCGGCACGAAGAGCTCCCGTGGGATCTCCCGCATTGCCTCGAGGATCCGCGGATCCGTCACCCGGTTGGGCCTTACCTGCCCATCGACCATGCGCCTGCGCGCCTCGGCGAAGTCCATGCCGCCCGCTGCCCCATCAACTGAACCGGGCGGTTTATAGGCGGGCAGGGCCGGGGGTGGAAGCGCGCGCAGGAATCGGGGGGCAGCGGGGCGGGTTGACCCGCCGGGCGGGTGGCGCGATACCCTGCCCTTCTGCCGGCCCGATGGCAGAGTGGTGATGCAACGGACTGCAAATCCGTGAATGTGGGTTCGATTCCCGCTCGGGCCTCCATACTCCTCCCCCTCCGTTCACCTGATCTTGCGTGGCTCCTGCCAGGCAGGTTCGGCGCATGGCGCTCCCCCCGTCGGCGCCCCTCCATTTTTTCCGTCGGAGCGCAGGGCAGAGCGTCGGCCGGCCGTCATCCGGCACCGCCCATCGGCCAGGTTCCGGCGGGCCCCTTCCCCGGACCATGGTGCCCGGACCACTGTTGAGGGCGCGGCGGAAGCGCCTTCATCCAATGCGCTGGGAAAGCGCCCCGGAGGCCCGCAGATCCATCCGGAATGCAAAACCTTTCCAGGACCCCCTTGCGGGATGTTGGCCATCGCGGTATCCGGCGCGCCCCGCCACCTTGCGGGCCTGATCCCCGATAGCTCAGCTGGTAGAGCACGCGACTGTTAATCGCTAGGTCGTTGGTTCGAGTCCAACTCGGGGAGCCAGTTAGAAGGGGGACGCGCCGCCCGGCACGTCCCCCTTCGTCGTTCCAGGCGTCTCCTCCTCCACCAGCACCTGCACCCGCGCGGCGGCGTAGCAGGCCAGGGTGAAGTCCACTGGCCGCCCTTCCGTATCGATGTTCAACGCCTCGCTCGCCAGCACGGGCCGGGCGCGCGACTGCCCGAGGCGATGCGCCTCCTCGGCGGTGGGCAACCGGGCGGTGATCCGGGTGTGCGCACGGCGGTAATCGGCCAATCCGCAGGCTGCCAGCGCCGCCGTGATCGAGGGAGAAGCCCGTAGCGCCGCCTGGGCCTCCGCGAATCGCGGCAGCGGAAAATGGTGCACCCCAATCACCACTGGGCGGCCATCGGCCAAGCCCAGACGCTCCGCCCGCAGGACCAGCGCGCCGCCCGGAAGTTCGAGCGCCTCGGCGACCGATGCGGGTGCGGCGATGGGGCCGAGTCGCAGGATTCGCCCTCCCGGTTCCCGCCTCTGTGCCCGCACCGTGTCGAAGAAGCGGGTGCGGCCATGCAGCGGGTATTCCAGCACCGCGCCGGCAACGAAGCTTCCACGTCCCTTTTCCGTGCGAACCAGGCCGCGCCGCTCCAGCGCCTCCAGGGCACGGCGGACCGTGTGGCGGTTTACGCCGAATCGGGCGGAGAGCGCTGCCTCGCTCGGCAGGCGGTCCTCCGTGCCGTGCTCGCCCTCCATGATCGCGGCCTCCAACGCGCCGGCGATCTGGCGCCACAGGGGCTCCCCGCCATCCCGATCGAGGATCGTCGCCATGCCGCAGTCTCCCTCTCCGTGAGACGCTAGGCGGCACCCCGAAACATGTCTAGACAAGCACGGGGCCGTGGATTCGCGGCGGGGTTGCACTGGCGCGCGGCTCGGGCAGAAGGGGGCGCATGAGTGACGAGACCATCCTGACCAATGCCCGGCTGGTCCTGCCCGACCAAGTGGTGCAGGGCACGCTGCTGCTGCGCGACGGGTTGATCGCCGACATCTCCCCCGGCCGTAGCGCCGCGCCCGGCGCGCTGGACCTGGAGGGCGACCACCTCATCCCCGGCGTGGTGGACGTGCACACTGACAACCTGGAGCGCCAGGTGCTGCCGCGAAGCCAGGCGCGCTGGCCCTCGGTCTCGGCCTTCCTCTCGCATGACAGCCAGGTGGCCGTGGCGGGCGTGACCACGGTGCTCGACGCGCTCTGTGTCGGTGACCTCGGCTTTGACGAAAGTCGGATCCGCACCGCGCGCGAAGGGGTGCGCGACCTCAACGCCCTTGCCGCCGCCGGGGTGCTGAAATCCGAGCACCTGCTGCATCTGCGCTGCGAGCTGCCGGCGACCGACATGCTGCCGCTGCTGGAGGAGTTCCACGCCGACCCGCATCTGCGGATGGTCAGCCTGATGGACCACACACCCGGCGTCGGCCAGTATGTGGACCCCGACCGCTACCGCGCCATGCGGGTGAAGAGCGGCATGCCGCTCGCGGCCGTGGAGCGGCGCATGGCGGAGCTGGCCGAGCAGCGCGAGGCCTATGGCGAGCCCAACCGCCGCGCGCTGCTCTCCCTCTTCGAGGGACGCGATGTGCCGCTGGCCACCCATGACGACTGGGATCCTGACGTCGTCGCCCGCAACGCCGCCGACGGCATCCGGATCAGCGAGTTCCCGGTGAACCTCGCCGCGGCGCGCGCCGCGAAGGCCCTGGGGATGGCGGTGATCGCCGGTGCCCCCAACCTGGTTCGGGGCGGCAGCCATTCCGGCAACGTCTCCGCGGCGGAGCTGGCGCGGGAGGGGCTGGTGGACATCATTGCCTCCGACTACGTGCCCCCCGCCATGATCGAGGCCGCGTGGCAGCTCGTGGCGGAAGCCGGCATGAGCCTTCCGGCAGCCATTGCCACCATTACCGACAAGCCCGCGCGCGCGCTGGGGCTGGATGACCGGGGGCGGCTCGCACCCGGGCTGCGGGCGGATCTCGTCCGGCTGCGGGAATTCGGCGCGATGCCTGTGATACAGGCCGTGTGGCGCGGCGGGGCGCGGATCGCATGATGGGCGTTGCCGGCCTCGCGCGCGCCGCCCTCTATTGGGCACCACCCATCGACGATCCGCTCCACCGCCTCGGCAGCGCCTGGCTCGGCCGCGATGCGGAAACCGGTGCCGCCCTGCCCCAGCCCGCCATTCCGGGCCTCGAGCTCCATACCCTCACCACCGACCCGCGCGGCTACGGGCTGCATGCCACGCTGAAGCCGCCCTTCCGCCTGAGCGGCTCCTACGCCGCGCTCCGTGAGGACGCCGCACGGCTCGCCTCCGCCACGGCACCCTTCGACCTGCCGCCGCTCGCGGTGGCATCGCTCAGTGGCTTCCTCGCGCTGCGGGAGCAGGCCCCCTGCCCTGCCCTCCAGGCCCTGGCCGATGCCTGCGTGGCGGCGCTGGACGGTCATCGCGCGCCCCCGACCGAAGATGAGATCGCGCGCCGCCGCCCGGCCCGCCTCTCGCCGGCTGGCCGCTACAACCTGCAGCGCTGGGGCTATCATCAGGTCTTCGGCGAATGGCGCTTCCACGTCACCCTGACGCACCGCCTGACGCCGGAGCAGGACGCGGTGATCCGCCCGGCCGCCGAGGCCATGCTCGGCGAGGCCGCCGCGCGTTCGCGCCGCGTGACGGAGCTGTGTCTCTTCACCCAGGCCGCGCCGGGCGAGCCCTTCCTGGTTGCGGAGCGCCTGCCCCTGGGCGGCTGAGGCACCGCGACCGGTCCTTTCCCCCTTCCGCCTGCCCGGCTCTGGCGGCATGACTGGCCGGAAGCCGGGCCGGTGCGAGGACCGGCGCCGGTCATGCGGAAGGGAACGCCATGCAGACGACAAGCGACCAGCACCAGGAATTGCGCGACGCCGTCCGCGCCCTCTGCGCCGAGTTCCCCGCCGAGTACCACCGCAAGATCGACGCCGAGCGTGGCTATCCCGACGCCTTCGTGGATGCGCTGACCAAGGCCGGCTGGCTCGCTGCCCTGATCCCCGAGGAGTTCGGCGGATCGGGCCTCGGCCTGACGGAGGCCTCCATCATCATGGAGGAAATCAACCGCTCCGGCGGCAATTCCGGCGCCTGCCATGGCCAGATGTACAATATGGGCACGCTGCTGCGGCATGGCTCGGACGAGCAGAAGCGGCGTTACCTGCCCAGGATCGCCTCCGGCGAGTGGCGCCTGCAATCCATGGGCGTCACCGAACCCACCACCGGCACCGACACGACGAAGATCAAGACGACGGCGGTCCGCAAGGGCGACCGTTACGTGGTGAACGGCCAGAAGGTCTGGATTTCCCGCATCCAGCATTCCGAACTGATGATCCTCCTGGCCCGCACCACGCCACTGGCGGAGGTGAAGAAAAAGTCCGAGGGCATGTCGATCTTCCTCGTCGATCTGCGCGAGGCGATCGGCAAGGGCATGACGGTTCGCCCGATCGAGAACATGGTGAACCATGAGACCAACGAGATCTTCTTCGACAATCTCGAGATTCCCGCGGAAAACCTGATCGGCGAGGAAGGGCGTGGGTTCAAGTACATCCTCGACGGGCTGAACGCCGAGCGGACGCTGATCGCCGCCGAATGCATCGGCGACGGTTACTGGTTCATCGACAAGGTCGTGCCCTATGTGAAGGAGCGCGTCGTCTTCGGCCGCCCGATCGGGCAGAACCAGGGCGTGCAGTTTCCGATCGCGGAGTCCTATATCGAGATCGAGGCCGCCAACCTCATGCGCTTCGAGGCCTGCCGACTTTTCGATGCGAACCAGCCCTGCGGCGCCCAGGCGAACATGGCGAAGTACCTCGCCGCCAAGGCCTCCTGGGAGGCGGCGAATGCCTGCCTGCAATTCCATGGCGGCTTCGGCTTCGCGCATGAATACGATGTGGAGCGCAAGTTCCGCGAGACGCGCCTCTATCAGGTCGCGCCAATCAGCACGAACCTCATCCTGAGCTATGTCGCCGAGCACATCCTCGGCCTGCCGCGCAGCTTCTGAAGGGGGACTTGACCATGGCCGGATCGAAGCCGCTGGCGGGGCTGCTCGTCGTCTCGATGGAGCAGGCGGTCGCCGCGCCCTATTGCGCCGGGCGCCTTGCCGATGCCGGGGCGCGGGTGATCAAGATCGAGCGTGCGGAGGGCGATTTCGCTCGCGGATACGATGCGGCCGCGAAGGGTTCGTCCAGCTACTTCGTCTGGCTCAACCGCGGGAAGGAGAGCGTCGTCCTCGACATCAAGCGGGAGAACGATCTGGCGCTGCTGCGGCGCATGGTCGCGCAGGCGGATGTGTTCATCCAGAACCTCGCCCCTGGCGCCGCGGCGCGTGCGGGTTTCGGAAGCGAGGTGCTCCGCGCGGAGCATCCGCGCCTCATCACGGTCGATATCTCCGGCTATGGCGAGTCCGGCGAATATGCCGCGATGAAGGCCTATGACTTGCTGGTGCAGGCCGAGAGTGGGCTGTGCAGCGTGACCGGCCGCCCGGAAGGGCCCGGCCGCGTCGGCGTTTCGGTTTGCGACATCGCCTGCGGCATGAACGCCCATTCCGCGGTGCTGGAGGCTTTGATCGAGCGCGGCGTGACCGGCCGCGGCAAGGGGATTGCCGTCTCGCTTTTCGATGGCATGGCGGATTGGATGAACGTCCCGCTCCTCTACTACGAGGGCACGGGCCGCGCGCCCGCCCGCGTCGGCCTCGCCCATCCCTCCATCTGCCCCTATGGCGCCTTTGCCACGGCGGATGGTTCGCAAGTCCTGATCTCAATTCAGAACGAGCGCGAATGGGCGGATTTCTGCGCGCGCTTCCTCGAACAACCTGAACTGCCGCAGTGCGAGGGGTTCCGCAGCAATGTCGAGCGCGTGGCGAATCGCCCGGCGGTGGACGCCCATATCGCAGCGGCCTTCGCCACGCTGACCCGGGAGGAATGCGCACAGCGCCTGATGGCCGCGCGCACGGCCTTCGGCTTCGTCAATGACCTGGCCGCCTTCGCGCAACACCCCGCCCTGCGGCGCGTGACCCTGGACACGCCGGGCGGCCCCGTGCCGGTCGCGGCACCGGCCGCGCTGTTCAGCGACGGCGTGCGCGAGCTTGGCCCGGTCCCCGCGCTCGGCG
>DATCMG010000823.1:0-1865 GCA_036563555.1 Roseomonas sp.
CTTGCTGAAGACGAGGCGGCCGAGCTGTCCGGTGGCCCCGGTGATGGCACTGGTCATGGGATGTCTTCCTCAGTGGATGATGCTCAGAGCCGTGGGCACGTCGCCGAAGCGGAAGCTCGACGCGGTGATGCCGCCGAACAGGTCCTTCTGGTGGTAGACGACCGCGCCCGTTTCGTTCTCCGCGGCTCCGACCACCGCCATGAGCGGGATGAGATGATCCTCCTCCGGGTGGGCTGCCCGAGCGAGCGGCGCCTGCTCCCAGTTGATGAGGCGTGGGGTCCGCTCCCCGGGGGGTGCGGCGACCAACGTCTCGTGGAGCCACGCGTCGAACACACGCGACGGCTCGACGCCCGCACTGCTCCGCGCCTCACGGAGATTGTGGTAGCTGAGGCCGCTGCCGATGATCAGCACGCCTTCGTCACGGAGCGGCGCGAGCAGGCGTCCGAGTTGAAGGTGAAGTTCGGGATCGTAGCTGCGGTCGATGGACAGTTGGACCACCGGGATGTCCTCTCCCGGATACAGAGGCTTCATGATGCTGAAGGTCCCGTGGTCGTAGCCCCGCTCCTGATCGAGGCGCGCTTGGATGCTGCCGGCGTGCAACAGCTCCTGGACCCGCCGCGCGAGCTCCGGGGAGCCGGGTGCGCCGTAACGGATGTGGTAGGTGTGCTCAGGGAACCCATGGTAGTCGTACACCGAGTTCACGGCGAATGTCGTGGAGCGACTGCTCCAGTTGATCAAAAGCGCGGCGGAACGCGCCGTCCAGGTAAGGCCAGGGGCCGCCGCCATGGCTGATGAAGTACGTGGGCAGACGTGTGTTCACTTGGTGTCCTCCGAGATGGCAAAGCCAGGCGGCGGTCGCCCGCCAGCCTGGCAAGGTTGGCTGCTTCAAGCGTCAGCCGCGCGGCGCGACCGGGGCTTTCTTGCCGCGACCCCAGAGCACGAACGCGGAGAGGGCCAGCAGCACGACGTTCATCGGCAGCACCGCGAACTCGCCGCGCGAAACGTGGAAGCCGAAGGCGAGCACCTGCAAGACGACGCAACCCAGCGCGGCGAGAACGGTCAGGCGCGGCTGAATGCGCGTCAGGGTCGGGAGGAGGATGCCGATGCCGCCCGCGAGGTCCACCAGTCCGATGAACCGGACGAAGCCGGACGAAACCTCGCCGGTCCAGGGCATCATTGCTGCGAGGTCCGGGATGGGCGTGGCGAGCTTCGTGAGGCCGGACATGCAGAAGACGACGGCCACTAGGCCCTGTGCGATCCAGAGCGCGATGCGCAGCGGCTTGCCATTGGATGCGGGGACGGCGGAACGGGGAAGTGCGGTGGTCTGGGTGATGGCCATGGGAACCTCTCTGGGAGCGGGCTGCGACGCAACCAGGGATGCCACAGGACAAAGTCCGGAAAAACAGAGATAGTTTCGATCATCATGATCGTATATATCGATGGAGATGGAGGCTCTCTCGCTTGACCAGTTCCAGGTGTTCGTCACGGTTGTGGAAGCCGGCAGCTTCTCGGCGGCAGCGCGCAGGCTGAACCGGGCGCAGTCGGCCGTGACCTACGCGGTCCAGAAGCTGGAGGAGCAGGTCGGGGCCGAACTGTTCGACCGCAGCGCCTACCGCCCCACGCTGAGCGAGGCCGGTCGTACCCTGCTGCCCCGGGCCCGGCGCATCCTCGACGACGTCGCACACTTCCGGGCAAGCGCCCGCCAGATCACGCGCGGTCTGGAGACGGAGTTGCGGATCCTGGTCGCTGCGGCGATTCCGACAGCCCTGCTCGCGCCGGCTCTCGCCGACTTTCGGGAGGCGTTTCCCACCGTTCAGCTACGCTTGTCGGTTCTACCTTTCTCGATGGGTACAGGTCGGCAGATG
>DATCMG010000824.1:0-2396 GCA_036563555.1 Roseomonas sp.
CCCGGGCACGGAGATGTCGTGCAGCGTGCCCTCCTGCAGTGGCCAACGGCTGACGAGCATGTGGCCGTAGCAGCCCTCGGCCCCACGCAGCGTGGGCGCCTCCACGGCGTGGCCGCCCAGGGCATCGCGCAGGATGTTGAAGGGCAGCGTGCCGGGCCGGCTGCGTCCCTCCACCTCCTGGAGCGCGACGATGTCAGGGTCGTGGCGGTGGATCAGGTCGATGGCGCGCTGCAGGTCGTGCCGTCCGGCGGGGCAGACAGCGCCATGGATGTTCCAGGTCATGACCCGGAACGGAGAACTCTCTCTCATCCGGCCCTCATCCGGGATGGCTCACTCGCGGCGCAGGCGCCGGAAGAGGGTCTGCAGCCCCCAGGTCACCGCGCCCCAGGCCCCCAGCACCAGCACCAGCATCCCGATGTTGCGCGGGGTCGGGTTCTCCAGGATGCGCGACAGCCCTTCCCCGACCAGCGACAGAAGCGCGATCCCGGGCAGCAGCCCGAGCGCCGTGCCCACCATGTAGTCGAGGAAGCGGATGCGCATCGCTCCCGCGACGAGGTTCACCAGCGTGAAGGGTGCCACAGGCAGCAGGCGGATGGTGGTCACGGCCAGGATGCCGTTGCGGTTCACCGCCTGGCTGACGCGGTTGATGCGCGGTCCCAGCACGCGGCGCAGCAGGCCCGGCCCCAGCCGCCGGCCCAGCCAATAGGTCGCCCCGGCCGAGATCATCGCACCAACCGCCGCATAGGCCAGCCCCGGCCAGGTGCCGAAGGCCGCGGCCGTGCCCAGGATCAGCACGTTCACCGGGAAGGCCACGAAACCCAGCAGCAGGAACAGCCCGATCGAAACCGCCGGCCCCCAGGCCCCGCCCGCCGTCAGCGCGCCGCGCATCGCATCGGGCGTCATGTAGCCGGCGAGCGGCGTGACCTTCCACAGCAGGATCAGCAACGCGACCGGCAGCAGCATCAGCGCCGCCCGCGCCAGCAGCGGCCAAGGCCGGCCGGAGGGCGGGGCGACATCGGGATGCCCGAGGTAATCGGCCAGGAACTCGCCCGATTCGATCGGCCGGCGCGGATCGGCGGCGCGCTCGATCCCCGGCAGCAGGCTGCGCGCGGGCACCTCCCCGTCCTCCACGTCGCGCAGGCTCTTGCCCCCGGCGGAGAGCCCGTCCAACGCCTCCAGGATGGAACCGGTGGCGCGGAACCGCGCCGAAACCATCTCCGGCGCCACGCCGGTATGTTCCGCGATCAGCCGGTCCCGCACCCGCTCCACCGCCGCGCGCTGCTCCTCATCCCGTGCTTCCACCACCAGGTCGCACTCGGTGTCCGTGCCCATGGAGCGGTTGCAGAGATTGGAGGACGCGATACGCAGGAACCGGTCGTCCACCGCCATGACCTTGGAATGCACCATCACCTCCGATTCCGCCTTTCCGTTTTGCACATGCGGGAAGACTAGCCGCACGCGCTGCCCCATCCCCGCGCGGCGGATGGCACGCATGAAGCGGATGCGCCCGGCAAGCATCGTCCGGTGCTCCAGCCAGGTGTGATGGGTCTTGGGCGCGACGATCAGCGCCTCCAGCGCCGGGCGCTCCTTCATCCGCCGGATCAGCGCGCGCGCCAGGCGGCCGCAGGTGAGGAACTGGTTCTCGATGTAGATGATGCGCTCCGCCGCCCCGATCATGTCGCGGTAGAGAGCCTCCACCTCCCGCACCTCCGCCTCGCCGTCATATTTGGGCATGGTGCGGGCAATGCCGATCGTGGCGGCGCGCAGGTCGGGTTCCACCGCCCCGGGCCAGGGATCGTGGCCGGAGGGGGTGGGTTCGACAGGGTCGAGGCACTCCGCGCAGGCGCGGTTCCAGCGGGCCTGCACCAGTTCGTCCAGCGCCGCGGCGGCCTCCCCGTCCACCATCATCTGCACGTCGTGGAAAGGCGAATAGGGCTTGCCGGCCGGGTCCACCCGGCCCGGATCGGAGGGGTCATGCGCGTGGCGGTCCCAGCGCCGGATGGTCAGGTCCAGCCCGCCGGAGAAGGCCACCTTCCCATCCACCACCACCACCTTCTGGTGGTGAGAGGCCCCGAAGGGCGTGCGGTTATCGAGGCAAAGCTCCACCGCCTCCGGCACGTTCCAGCGCAGATGCAGGGCAGGCAACGGCTCCCGCTCCAGCGCAAAGAGGACAGAGTAGTCCCAGAGCAGCAGCTTCACCGACAGGCCCGGCCGCCGCTCCACCAGCGCCGAGAGAAAGGCGCCCAGCTCCTCCGGCAGCCCGTCATCCGGCGGGGCCTCGCCCACCAGCCTCGTGCGGCTGTCGATATCCCAGCCGACGACGTGGATGCTTTGGCGCGCATTCAGCATGGCCGCGCGCACCGCCGCGAAATAGGTGGCCCCATCCGCCAGCACCG
>DATCMG010000830.1:0-2215 GCA_036563555.1 Roseomonas sp.
CCGGAGATGGTGACGCCCCAGGCCAGCGCGTGGCCGGGCGTCGCGACATAGGGCGTCAGCGCGAAGAGGGCGGCCATCGAAAGGAGGTTGAACAGGACGGGCGCGCCGGCGGCGGCGGCGAAGCGGTCCAGCCCGTTCAGCACGCCGGAGATGAGGGCGGTGAGGCAGATGAAGACGAGATAGGGAAAGGTGATCCGCGTCATCTCGACGGCAAGCTGGAAGCGGACCGGCTCGTCCACGAAGCCGGGTGCGAGGACGTGCAGCACCTGCGGCATGAAGATCAGGCCGAGGATAGTCAGCAGCGTGAGCCACAGCGTCATCAGCGTGGACATGCGCTCCGCGAGCGCGCGCGCCTGGGCGGCGCCGTTCAGCGTGAGGGTCGCGGCGAAGGCGGGGACGAAGGCGGCGTTGAAGGCGCCTTCGCCGAAGAGGCGCCGGAACAGGTTCGGCAGCTTGAGCGCGATGAAGAAGGCATCCGCGATCGGGCCGGCGCCGAGGCTGGCCGCGATCAGCATGTCCCGCAGGAAGCCGAGCAGGCGGCTTCCCATGGTCCAGCCGCCGACAGTGAGGATGCTCTTGAGCATCGGCCGTGCCGGCTCAGCGGGGCGGCAGGAAGCCGACCAACTCCTCCGCCTTCGCCACGATCGGCTCCGCGATGGCACGGGCGCGCTCGGCGCCGCGCCGCAGCAGGGCGTCCACCGCGCCGGGATCGTCCAGCAGGCGGCGCGTCTCGGCGGCGATGGGGGAGAGATGCGCCACCAGCGCATCGGCCAGCACGCCCTTGAAGCTGCCGAAGCCCTGGCCGCCATGCTCGCGCAGCACGGCTTCCGGCGTGGTGTCCGTCACGGCGGCGAGGATGCCGACAAGGTTGCGCGCCTCCGGGCGGTTCTCCAGGCCCTGCATCTCGGAGGGCAGGGGCTCGGGATCGGTCTTGGCGCGGCGGATCTTGAGGGAGATGGTGTCGGGATCATCGCTCAGGTTGATGCGCGACTGGTCGGAGGGATCCGACTTGCTCATCTTCTTCGTGCCGTCGCGCAGCGACATCACGCGCGCCGCGACGCCCATGATATGCGCGTCGATATGCGGGAAGAACTCCACGCCGTAGTCGTGGTTGAACTTCTCGGCGATGTCGTTCGCCAGCTCCAGGTGCTGCTTCTGGTCCTCGCCCACCGGCACGCGGGTGGCATGATAGGCGTGGATGTCGGCGGCCATGAGGTTCGGATAGACGTAGAGGCCGGCGCCGGCATTCTCACGGTCCTTGCCGGCCTTGTCCTTGAACTGCGTCATGCGGTTCAGCCAGCCGATGCGCGCCACGCAGTTGAAGATCCAGGCCAGGCGCGTGTGCGCGTGGACATGCGACTGGACGAAGAGGGTGCAGCGGTTCGGGTCGAGCCCGCAGGCGAGTAGCGCGGCCGCCATGTCGCGCGTCTGGCGCGTCAGCTCCTTCGGGTCCTGCCACATGGTGATGGCGTGCTGGTCCACCACGCAGAAGATGCTCTCATGCGTGTCCTGCATCGGCACCCAGTTGCGGATGGCGCCCAGATAGTTGCCGAGGGTGGGGACGCCGGAGGGCTGGATGCCCGAGAAGACGCGCTGCATGGGAGAGGGGCTCCTGGCCGGCCGGCGGTTGGAGCGCCGGGGGCTTCGTCTAAGTTGGGGGTGGGGTGTCCCGCCATGGGCGGATGGCGTCAAGGCGCCATCCCCAGGGGAAGGCGAAGCCTTGCCTCAGCCGAGCCGCGCTTCAGGCGTGCGCCGGTTCCCGCTCCGCCAGGGTGGCGAGAAGGGCCCGCCGGTCCACCGGCTTCGCCACATGGCCGTCCATGCCTGCTTCCAGGCAGGCCGCGATCTGGTCCGGCATCGCGCCGGCGGTGACGGCGAGGATGCGCAGCCGGGAGGCCGGGCCCGGGAGGGCGCGGATGCGGCGGGTCGTTTCCAGCCCGTCGAGGCCGGGCATCAGGGCGTCCATCAGCACCACATCCGGCGGGAGGGCGGCGCTGGCCAGGATGTCGAGGGCGGCCTGGCCGTCCGCCGCCTCGGTGACGCGGTGGCCGGCCGGTTCGAGCATCGCGCGCAGGACGAGACGGTTCACGGTCACGTCGTCCACCACCAGCACGCGAAGGCCGCGGGGGCAGGGCGGCGGCACCTCGGGCATGGCGGGTGTGGGCGCGGGTTCGGCATCGGGCAGGGGCAGCCAGACCTCGAAGACGCTTCCCTG
>DATCMG010000834.1:0-6281 GCA_036563555.1 Roseomonas sp.
GGCATCGGCGTGCTCTGGGCGCGGCTGGCGCTGCTCGACGAGATGCCGCCTTTCCTCGGTGGTGGCGACATGATCACCGAGGTAACGCGCGAAGGCTTCGTGCCCGCGCCCGTTCCCGCCAAGTTCGAGGCCGGCACGCCGCCGATCGTGGAGGCGGTGGGGCTGCATGCCGCGATCGACTACGTCACCTCCATCGGGATGGACGCCATCGAGGCGCATGAGCGCTCGCTGGTGGATCATGCGATGGCGAAGCTCTCGGCGATCGAGGGGTTGGACGTGATCGGGCGGGCGCAGGATCGCGGCGGGGTCTTCTCCTTCGCGCTCGGCAACGCGCATGCGCATGACCTGTCCACGCTGCTGGACCGCGTCGGCATCGCGGTGCGTGCCGGGCGGCATTGCGCGGAGCCTCTGCATGTGCGGATCGGGCATGACAGCACCTGCCGGGCTTCCTTCGGCATGTACACGACGCATGAGGAAGTCGATTTCCTGTCGGAGGCGCTGGCCTCCGCACGGAGGTTCTTCAGCTGATGTTCGACGACCTGCGCGACCTCTACCAGGAAGTGATCCTGGACCACGGGCGCAAGCCCCGGAACTTCCGGCGGCTGGATGAGGCCGATCTGAGCGCACGCGGCGACAACCCGATGTGCGGTGACCGGATGGAGCTGTTCCTCGGCATGGAGGGGGACCGCATCGCCGATGCGGCCTTCCAGGGGCGGGGCTGCGCGATCTCCATGGCCAGCGCCTCCCTCATGACCGAGACGGTCAAGGGCAAGACGGCGGAGGAGGCGCGGGACATGGCCGCGAAGTTCCGTGAAATGGCCATGACCGGCACCTGCCCGGATTGCGGCGGCGCGCTGGAGGAGGAGATGGACCGTCTCCAGGCCCTCTCCGGCGTGCACGAGTTTCCCAGCCGCGTGAAATGCGCGACGCTGGCCTGGCATACCCTCAACACCGCCCTCGATGGCGGGAAGGAGGCTTCGAGTGAGTGAGCCTGCAACGCAGGACGGTGCGACGCATGAGGCCTGGTCGCCGGATGGGCCGATCGCGCCCAGCCGGGTGAGCGAGGTCGCGGTTCTGGATGCGCTGAAGACCGTGTTCGACCCCGAGATCCCGGTCGATATCTATGAGCTCGGGCTGATCTACGGCGTCGAGATCGAGGATGATGGCGCGGTGAAGATCGACATGACCCTCACCACGCCTTCCTGTCCCTCGGCCCAGGAACTGCCGGGGATGGTGGAGGAAGCGGTGAGGACAGTGCCGAACGTCGCCTCGGCGAAGGTCGAGATCGTCTGGGATCCGCCCTGGGATCCCTCCCGGATGAGCGAAGACGCCAAGCTCGCATTGAACATGTACTGATGGGGAACCAGATGGATTCCACCATGAGCACCACCACAACCTCTGCCCCGAAGCCGCGCCGGGCGCTGCCGCCGCTGATGTCGCTGTCGGATGCCGCGGCGGAGCGGCTGCGGGCGCTCTACGCCAAGAGTGATGGAGCGAAGCTGCTGCGCGTCGCCGTCTCCACCAAGGGCTGCTCCGGCATGTCCTATCAGTTGGATTGGGTGGATGCGGCCGGTCCCGGGGACGAGACGGTTACGGATAAGGGCGTGACCGTGCTGGTCGACCGCAAGGCGACCTTGTTCCTGATCGGCACGGTGATGGATTACGAGAGGAAGGCGATGTCCGCCGGCTTCACCTTCACCAATCCGAACGAAAAGGGCCGCTGCGGCTGCGGCGAAAGCTTCCACATCTGATCCGGCCCCCCGGCGCCAATGGCGTCGGGGGGCGTTCGATCAGACCACGCTGCTCCATTCCGCCGGGATGAGGCGGTAGCCATTCCCTTCCTTCACCACGGTGCCATTGGCCGGGAACAGCCAATGATAGGCTGCGCAGCGGATGCGGTCGGCCGCCACGCGGTCAAAGACGCGGCGTCGGCTCGCCTCGGCCACCACCGGATCCATGTCGAAGATCACATGCCAGCCGGGGTTGGTCAGGTTGATCTCCGGGCGGCTGGTGAGGTCGCCCAGGATCATCGCCTGCGCGTCGCCATCCGAGAGGTGGTAGGAGGTGTGGCCCGGGGTATGGCCGGGCGTGTCCGTGGCGCGTAGCCCGGGCAGGATCTCGGCGCCGTCGGCGATCCGTTCGATGCGGGACTCATAAGGCGCGAAGCGGCGGCGGACATTGGCGAAGGCGGGACGCATCGCCTCCGGGGCGCGGCTCGCCTGGCCTTCATCCATCCAGAAGGCCCATTCCTTTTCCGGCACGATGATCCGCGCGCGCGGAAAGGCGGCAGCACCCCCGCCATCGAGCAAGCCGCCGACATGATCCCCGTGGAAATGGGTGAAGGCCACGATGTCGATCGAGGCCGGGTCGATTCCGGCGGCAGAGAGATTCGCCATCATCTGGCCCACGCGGCTGTCGGCCGCGGTCTGCGGGCCATTGCCCGTGTCGAATATCACCGTGCCGCGCGGGGTGCGGACCACCGGGACGGTGAAGGGATTCACGAGTTGCGCGGGGTTGAGGCCCTGCGCCTGCATGGAGGTGGTGACCGCCTCGGCCGAGGCGTTGCGCACGAAGCCCTGGGTGGGGTTGGGCCGAATGGCCTGGCCATCATGCACCATGGTCACGACGGCCTGGCCGACGCGGAAGCGGTAGAAGCCGGGGGCCTGGGGCGGGATGGGCTGGGCGGGGGCTGGCGCCTGTGCCGGCGCCTCCCCGGCTGTCAGGAGGGCGGGGGCGGCCAGCCCGGCCGCCAGCATCACACGTCGTTTCATTGTCCGTTCCCTCAGGAGAAGGGAAGATTTCTGGACTTCTGCTCAGATATCAAGCGCCACGTGAAAGCGTAACAACCGCCTCGACCTGGGAGGACCAGAGGAACTGGTCCACCGCGGCGGCCTTTTTCACCCGCCAGCCCGGTGCGCGGGCAAAGGCGGCGATGTCGCGCGACAGGGCGGCGGGATTGCAGGAGACGTAGATCACGCGGGGCAGCGGGGATCGCGCGAGAATCGTGGCCTGCTCCGCCGCCCCGGCATAGGGCGGATCGAGCACGAGGGCGGCAGCGCCGTTCAGCTCTGCCGGCAGCAGGGGCTGGCGGGCGAGATCCCGGCGCGTGACCTTGATCCGCGCGCCCGCACGGCCGGCGGCAGCCTGAAGCGCGGCCGCTGCCTCGGATGCGCCCTCATAGGCCTCCACCCGCGCGCGGCCCGCGAGAGGGAAGGATAGCGTGCCGAGGCCTGCATGCAGCTCGATGATCCGGGGCTTGCCGGGAAGGCGTTTCGGTAGCCCCTCCAGCACGGCGGCGATGATGGCGGCTTCCCCCTGTGGGGTGGCCTGGAAGAAGGCGCCGGGGGCGGGGACGACCACGGTTCCCGAAAGGGTGACGGAGACAGGGCCGGTCTGGGCGGCGAGCTCGGGCGCGTTGCGCGTGCCCTCCTTAGACCAGGCGATCCGCGGGATGCCTTGGGCCTCGGCGAAGGCGGCGAGCTTTACACGGTCACCCGGCGTGAGCGCGCCGTCGGTGCGGATCCAGAGGTCTGGCCCGGTGTCGAGCAGGTTCACCATGGCCGAGCCGGTGCGGCGAAAAGCCGGGAGTGACTCCATCAGGGCGCGCAGCGGCGCAACCAGCGCGAGGATGCGCGGGGCGATGACGAAGCAGGTCTCCATGTCGAAAGGCTCGGTGGAGCCACGGGCGTGGAAGCCGACCGTGATGCCATTGCCCCGGCGCCGGACCGCGAAATCGGCACGGCGGCGGCTGTTGCGAGGGCTTGGCGTGGCGGGGGCGACCGGAATTCCCGGGAAGCCGGCGCGGGCCAGGGCTTCCGTGATGCGGGCCGCCTTCCAGGTGGCGACGGCCGGATCCGCCCAGTGCTGCACGGCGCAGCCGCCGCAAATCCCGAAATGCGGGCAGGGCGGGGACACGCGGTCCTCGGAGGGGGTTTCGATGGCGGTCAGGGCGGCCGCGCGGCCATCGCCGCGCGCCGGGCCGGGCTCGGCCTCCACCACCTCGCCGGGCAGGGCGAAGGGGATGAAAAGGGGGCGGCCGGCTTCGTCGCGGGCGATGCCGTCGCCAGCGGCGCCCATGGCCTCGATCGTCGCGCGCATGGGTTGCTCCAACAAGAAAGGGGCGGCCCCGAAGGACCGCCCCCGTGAATGCGATCGGTGATCGCGTAGCCGGGGCGGATCAGCCGAAGGCGTTCAGCCCGGTCTGCGCGCGGCCGAGGATGAGGGCGTGCACGTCATGCGTGCCCTCATAGGTGTTCACCGTCTCAAGGTTCATGACGTGGCGGATCACGTGGTACTCGTCCACGATCCCGTTGCCGCCATGCATGTCACGCGAAACGCGGGCGATATCGAGCGCCTTGCCGCAGTTGTTGCGCTTCATCATGGAGATCATCTCCGGCGCCGCCTTGTGCTCGTCGAAGAGGCGGCCGAGGCGCAGCACGCCCTGAAGGCCGAGGGTGATCTCGGTCTGCATGTCGGCCAGCTTCTTCTGCACGAGCTGGGTCTGGGCCAGGGGACGGCCGAACATCTTGCGGCCCAGCGTGTACTCGCGCGCCGCGTGCCAGCAGAACTCGGCCGCGCCCAGCGCGCCCCAGGCAATGCCGTAGCGGGCCCGGTTGA
Source organism: Roseomonas sp. (assembly GCA_036563555.1). Taxonomy (GTDB): domain Bacteria; phylum Pseudomonadota; class Alphaproteobacteria; order Acetobacterales; family Acetobacteraceae; genus Roseomonas. Next base: position 4,618 of record DATCMG010000834.1, read on the forward strand.
GGCAGGAGAAGGGGCCGGCGAGGGACTTCACGCCCGGCAGTCGGTTCTCCTCGGGGACGAAGACCTCGTCCATCATGATCATGCCGGTGGTCGAGGCGCGGAGGGACATCTTGCCCTCGATCTTCGGGGCGGTGAGCCCCTTCATGCCCTTATCCAGGATGAAGCCGCGCAGCACGCCCTCATCGTCCTTCGCCCAGACGACGAAGACATCGGCGATGGGGGAGTTGGTGATCCAGGTCTTGGAGCCGGAGAGGGAGTAGCCTCCATCGACCTTCTTCGCGCGGGTGCGCATGGAGTTCGGGTCGGAACCGGCATCCGGCTCGGTCAGGCCGAAGCAGCCGACCCATTCGCCCGTGCGGAGCTTGGGCAGGTACTTGTCCTTCTGCGCCTCGGAGCCGAAGGCGTGGATCGGGAACATGACCAGCGAGGACTGGACGGAGAAGGCGGAGCGGTAACCGCTGTCCACGCGCTCGACCTCACGCGAGATCAGGCCGTAGGAGACATAGCCCACGCCGGCGCAGCCATGGCTGTCGAGGGTCGCGCCCAGGAAGCCCATCTCGCCGAACTCGTTCATGATCTCGCGGTCGAAATGCTCGTGGCGGTTGCCCATGAGCACGCGGGGCATGAGCTTGGACTGGCAGAACTCGCGCGCCGCGTCGCGGATCATGCGCTCGTCCTCGGTGAGCTGGTCATCGAGCAGAAGGGGGTCGTCCCACACGAAGGCGCCCATCTTCTGCGGGGCCTTCGAGGCCTCCGACGGGATCGGGGTGACGACGTTCATCTCTGCGTTCCTCTCACTGGCGCGGTACCGATAGCGGGGCGGCATCCTGCCCCAGATGGGGGCCGGTGCGCCATGCCGAGGAGGGGGTTCTGGCGCCCCTTCCCCTGCAGTTCCTCAGGCCGCCTCGGCTTCGTCCTCGCGGTTGCGCTTCGGGCGCGGCACGGGGATCAACATGAAGGCGGGGACGGCATCGCCGAAGCCGACCACGGGGGGGCCGAGATCGTCCTGGCGGTAGCGGCGATCGTCCCGGCGGGGGCGGTCGTCGCGGCGCGGCCGGTCCTCACGGCCACGATCGCCGGTCCACTCGCGGGCGGCGTCGCGATTCACCTCGTCCAGCACGCGGTCACCGGAGCGGGTCTCGCGCTCGCGGCGCGGGCTCTCCCGGTCCTCGCGGGGGCGCTCCTCGCGGGCAGGGCGCGCATCACGATCGGCGCGGCCCTCGCGCGGCGGGCGGGCGGCCTTCTCCTCACGGGCGGCCTCCTCGCGCGGGGCGCGCTCATCGCGGCGGCCACGGCCGCCTTCGCGGCGGGCACCCTCGCGGGCCTCGCCACCGCGTTCGCGACGGGCATCGCCGCGGCCACGCTCGCCACGGCCAGCATCGCGGCCCCCGCGGGATTCGCCGCCACGGCCCCGGCCACGCCCACGGCCAGTGGCCTTGAGCGCCTCCTGGATTTCCTCGGGGGCGACGGGATCGAGGCCTTCGATGGTCATGGGCGGGATCGGGAAGCCGGTCAGGGTCTCGACGGTCGCCACGGCCTTCGCCTCATCGGCGGTGGCCAGCGTATAGGCATGGCCTTCGCGCCCCGCGCGGCCGGTGCGGCCGATGCGGTGGACATAGTCTTCGGCGTGGTAGGGCACGTCGAAGTTGAAGACATGCGACAGG
>DATCMG010000836.1:0-10316 GCA_036563555.1 Roseomonas sp.
GGCTTGCTGCGGCTTCGTGCCCACACTGCCGAGGATCTCGCCCGTGACCCCGAACAGGCCCGGGTTCGGAGAGAGAGTTCGCTACACTTCCCGCCCGAACAGAGCGGTCGTGTCCCCACCCGAACTCGGAGACACGCATGACGCAGCGATCAATGGAATGGCGGGGGCGAGGCATCGGCCAGAGCCGTGCGGCCCAGCCTCTGCCCCCTGCACGTCCTCCGGCCCCGGTCTTCCCGGCCATCCCGCCTGCGGACGTCCTGGGCCGTCTGGCAGCCCTTCAGGCCGCCCCCACGGCGCAGCTGAAGCAGCAGTGGCGCGAGCTGTTCGGCAAGGAGCCGCCGCTCTTTAACCGCGCCTACCTCCAGAGCCGGTTGGCTTACCGCATCCAGGAGCTCGCCTATGGCGGCCTCCGCCCCGAGACCCGGGCCCGGCTGGAGGCGCTTGGGGAGCAGCTGGATGGGGGCAACGTGGTCCTGCGCCGGATCCGGGCGGACAGCCGACCTCTCGCCGGCACCCGCCTGCTGCGCGAGTGGCAGGGGGTGGAGCACGCGGTCACGGTGCTGGCCGAGGGCTTCGAGTTCGAGGGCAGGCCCTACCGCTCCCTCTCAGCAGTCGCGCGCTACATCACCGGCACGCGCTGGAACGGCTGGACCTTCTTCGGGCTGAAGTCCCAGCGAGGTGGGGCATGAGCCGGCGCCAGGGCAGGACGGCAGAGGTCGTGCGGCTCCGCTGCGCCGTCTACACCCGCAAGAGCACGGACGAGGGGCTCGACCGCGAGTTCAACACCCTCGATGCCCAGCGCGAGGCCTGTGAGGCCTATGTGGCCAGCCAGCGTGCCGAGGGCTGGACCCTGGTGCGGGACCACTACGATGACGGGGGCTTCTCGGGCGGCACCCTGGAGCGGCCGGCCCTGCAGCGCCTGCTCCGAGACATCGAGCAGGGCCGGGTGGATGTGGTGGTGGTCTACAAGATCGACCGCCTCTCCCGCTCGCTGATGGACTTTTCCAAGCTGGTGGAGACCTTCGACGCGCATAGGGTGACCTTCGTCAGCATCACCCAGTCCTTCAACACCACGACCAGCATGGGCCGGCTCACTCTCAACATCCTGCTCAGCTTTGCCCAGTTCGAGCGCGAGGTGATCGGGGAGCGCATCCGGGACAAGTTCGCCGCCTCCCGGGCGCGGGGCATGTGGATGGGCGGGCATGTGCCGCTCGGCTACGACGTCCGGGACCGCAAGCTCCTGGTCAACGAGGCCGAGGCGGCCACCGTGCGGCAGGTGTTCACCACTTTCCTCGACACCGGCTCCGGCACCGAGAGTGCCCGCCTGCTCCAGGCGGAGGGCTTGACCAGCCGGTCCGGACGCCTCTTGGACAAGGGCGACGTCTACAAGCAGCTCAACAACCGGACCTACGTGGGCGAGGCGGCTCACAAGGGGCAGGTCTATCCCGGCGAGCACCAGGCCATCATCGACCGGCCGCTCTGGGACAGGGTGCACGCCCTGCTGAAGGAGAGCCCGCACACTCGGGGCAACTGCACCCGGAACCAGACGCCGGCGCTGCTGAAGGGGCTGCTGTTCGGGGTGGACGGGCGGGCGCTCTCGCCCACCCACACCCGGCGCCGAGGGCGGCTGTACCGCTACTACGTCAGCCAGGCGGCGCTGAAGGGCACCAACACAGTCGAACAAGCCGATCCCACCCTCGTCCGGCGCATCTCTGCGGCAGAAATTGAGACAGCGGTGGTAGGGCAGGTGCGGGCCCTCCTGCGCCAGCAGGAGATCGTGGTGGGCACCTGGGCGGCGGCGCGGATCACGGACCCTGACCTGACCGAAGCCAAGACGCGAGACGCCCTGCACCAGCTGGAGCCGCTCTGGGATGAGCTGTTCCCGGCCGAGCAGGCGCGGATCGTGCGGCTGCTAGTGGAGCGGGTAACGGTGTCTAGCACTGGGGCGGACATTCGGCTCCGGGTGGAGGGGTTGGCCAGTCTTGTTCGGGATCTGGGCGCGGGCAGGCCGGCGATGCTGGACGCTGCGGCATGAGCGACATGAGCGACATAAGCGACATGACGAGCCTCACGGTTCAGGTGCCGCTGTCGATACGGCGCAGGGTGGGGCGGAAGACGGTGGTGACGCCGGAGGCGAAGGCGAGCGCGGCCATGCCGGCCCCCGCGATCCCCACCCGCGCTGATCCTGCGCTGTTGAAGGCGCTGGCCCGAGCCTTTCGCTATCAGCGCATGCTGGACGAGGGGCAGTACGCCTCCATCACCGAGATGGCGGAGGCGGAGAAGCTGGACCGGGGCTACATGGGACGGCTGCTGCAGCTGACGCTGCTGGCGCCGGACATCGTTCAAGCAATCTTAGATGGAAGGCCGGTGCCGGAGTTGGGACTGCCGACGCTGCTACATCCGCTCCCTCTAGAATGGTCTGAGCAGCAGCAGGCGTTACTCGGCAGGGATCGTCCTCATTTGCGCACTTGACGCAAAGTCGCGCCTTCCCCTTAGATCGTTGGCACTCACCGGGAGCAAGTGCTAATGGCGGCCTTCAAGGGCACCGTCAGGCTTCGCGTACCCGGCCGGGTTCATTCCATGACAAAGGCTCAGGAGAGGACCGCATGACGAAGTTCCGTCCCCTGCACGACCGCGTGCTCGTCCGTCGCGTGACGGCCGAGGAGAAGAGCGCTGGCGGCATCATCATTCCCGACACCGCCAAGGAGAAGCCCCAGGAGGGTGAGGTCGTGGCCGTCGGCGCCGGCTCGCGCAACGAGCAGGGCCAGATCGTGGCGCTCGACGTGAAGGCCGGCGACCGCATCCTGTTCGGGAAGTGGTCCGGTACCGAGGTGAAGCTCGATGGCGAGGAGCTCCTGATCATGAAGGAGTCCGACATCATGGGCATCGTCGAGAACACCGCCGCGACCGCCAAGGCTGCTTGAGCAAGAACGAGAAGCAGGAGAACACATAGATGGCTGCGAAGGACGTCAAGTTCGGCGCCAATGCCCGCGAGCGCATGCTGCGCGGCGTGGACATCCTGGCCGATGCCGTGAAGGTCACGCTGGGCCCGAAGGGCCGCAACGTGGTGCTCGACAAGAGCTTCGGCGCGCCGCGGATCACCAAGGACGGCGTGACCGTCGCCAAGGAGATCGAGCTGGCCGACAAGTTCGAGAACATGGGCGCGCAGATGGTGCGCGAAGTGGCCTCGAAGCAGAACGACCTGGCCGGTGACGGCACCACCACCGCGACCGTGCTGGCCCAGGCCATCATCCGCGAGGGTGCGAAGGCGGTTGCCGCCGGCCTGAACCCGATGGATCTGAAGCGCGGCGTCGACAAGGCCGTGACCGTGATCGTCAACGACCTGCAGGCCAAGACCCGCAAGATCACCACCTCCGCCGAGGTCGCCCAGGTCGGCTCTCTGTCCGCCAATGGCGAGACCGAGATCGGCGAGATGATCGCCCAGGCCATGGAGAAGGTCGGCAACGAGGGCGTGATCACGGTCGAGGAAGCCAAGAGCATCCAGACCGAGCTCGACGTCGTCGAGGGCATGCAGTTCGACCGCGGCTACGTCTCCCCGTATTTCATCACGAATGCGGAGAAGATGATTGCCGAGCTCGAGAACCCCTACGTCCTGATCCACGAGAAGAAGCTCTCCCAGCTGCAGCCGATGCTGCCGCTGCTGGAAGCCGTCGTGCAGTCCGGGCGTCCGCTGCTGATCGTGGCCGAGGACGTCGAGGGCGAGGCGCTTGCCACGCTCGTCGTGAACAAGCTGCGTGGCGGCCTGAAGATCGCGGCTGTCAAGGCCCCGGGCTTCGGCGATCGTCGCAAGGCGATGCTCGAGGACATCGCCATCCTGACGGGTGGTGAGGTGATCTCCGAGGATCTCGGCATCAAGCTCGAGAGCGTGACGCTGAACCAGCTCGGCCGTGCGAAGAACATTCGCATCGAGAAGGAGAACACCACGATCATCGACGGCGCCGGCGAGAAGTCCGCCATCGAGGGCCGCGTGGAGCAGATCAAGGCGCAGATCGAGGAGACCACCTCGGACTACGACCGCGAGAAGCTGCAGGAGCGCCTGGCGAAGCTGGCCGGCGGCGTGGCCGTCATCCGCGTCGGCGGCTCCACCGAGGTCGAGGTGAAGGAGCGCAAGGACCGCGTCGAAGACGCGCTGCATGCGACCCGCGCCGCGGTCGAGGAAGGCATCGTTCCAGGTGGTGGCGTGGCCCTGCTGCGCGCTAGCCAGAATCTCGACCATCTGACGGGAGAAAATGCTGATCAGCAGGTCGGCATTGAGATCGTGCGCCGCGCGATCGCCGTGCCGCTGAAGCAGATCGCTGAGAACGCCGGCAAGGACGGCGCCGTGATCGCCGGTGAGGTGCTCCGCAGCGACACCTACGAGTACGGCTATGACGCCCAGACTGACGAGTACAAGAACCTCGTTGACGCCGGCATCATCGACCCGACCAAGGTCGTGCGCACGGCCCTGCAGGGTGCCGCGTCCGTGGCTGCACTGTTGATCACCACCGAGGCGATGGTCGCCGAGCGCCCAAACAATTCGTCGGCCCCGGCCGGCGGCCCGGGTGGCGGCATGGGTGGCATGGGCGGCGGCATGGACTTCTGAACTTCGCAAAACGTTCCGAAGCATCCGGGGGCAGGCTGCAAAGCCTGCCCCCTTTGCCCGTCGACGGCCCTAACCAATCCCGCCTGAACCGACGAACTGAGCGCTCACACCCCTCCGCCGTGACCGCGACCATATTGGCGCTCGCGGAGGAGCGCACAGGGCAGGTCACACCTCGAAGACTTGCACGAGGTCGGGTGAGGAGCGCAGCTGGCGCATCATTATCCGCGCCGGGCTGCCTCGATCGCCGCGACGTCGATCTTGCGCATGGTCATCATAGCCGTGAAGGCGCGTTTCGCCTCCTCGCCGCCGGCCGCTATCGCGGCGGTGAGCACGCGCGGCGTGATCTGCCAAGAGATGCCCCAGCGATCCTTGCACCAGCCGCATGCGCTTTCCTGTCCGCCGTTGCCGACGATCGCGTTCCACAGACGATCCGTCTCCGGCTGGCCGTCCGTGGCGATCTGGAATGAGAAGGCCTCATTGTGTTGGAAGGCAGTCCCACCATTCAGGCCGATGCAGGGGATGCCGGCCACCGTGAACTCGACCGTGAGCACGTCGCCAGCCTTTCCCGATGGGTAGTCGGTTGGCGCCCGATGGACGGCCCCCATCGTGCTCTCCGGGAAAGTCTCGACATAGAAGCGGGCGGCGACCTCGGCGTCCTTGTCGTACCAGAGGCAGATCGTGTTCTTGGCGGTCATGACAGCTCCTCCCTTGCGCTGCCGGCGATTGGGCATCGCATTTGATCCGCATGGATGCTGCAGCGTGGCGTACATCCAACCATCGGGCGTTCGGCCTGCAAAGGGTGGCTGCTTCGCACCCATCCCGGTCATCGGGTGGGCTCACCCCACTCCTCGTAAGCGGACGGTGCTTGCCGGAGGTTCAAAGGGTCGGGGCGGGTGGAGAGCCGACATTGGTCAGCCCGTGCTACGAATGAGCGGTCAACCCGTGGGGCGCTTTGCCAGCGCCAGCCCGACGCCCAGGGCGATCATCGCGGCTCCCGAACCCTCTCTGAGGCGGCGGATCAGCGCGGGACGCGCCGCTGCGCCGTCCCGGATACCGCCCGCCGCGAAGGCGACCACGACATCCGCAAGGGTGTTGAGCGCGACCGACACGAAGCCAAGCACCATGAACTGCACCGCCACGGGGCCTGCGGCCGGATCCGCGAACTGCGGAACGAAGGCGAGGAAAAACGCCGCCGTCTTGGGGTTCAGCGCCTCGACCAGCACGCCCTCGCGGAATGCGCGGCGTGGTCCGATCGGTGGCGCCATGGTTCCGTTAGCCAGGGCCGCCGATGCGTCCCGGCGAGCGGCCTGGACAGTGCGGAATCCGATCCAGACCAGATAGGCGGCACCGACCAGCTTCAGCGCGGTGAACAGCTCTGCGCTCGCGAGCACGACGGCGGAGACGCCCAGGCTTCCCGCGAGCACGTGGACCATGCCGCCGAGCCCGGTACCGAAGCTGGATGCCACGCCCTCCGCACGGCCGCCAGCGAGCGTGCGCGCGGCGACGTAGAAGATGCCTGGACCGGGTGTGACGGCGAGCAGCAGGGCCGCTGCGAAGTAGAGGGCGAGCTGGATCAGATCTGGCACGATCAGGAACCTTGGCGAGGGACTGGATAGGTCAGGTCGGGATCAGGGCCGCAGCGGCGCGGTCGGAAGCCCGGTCGCTCGCGGCGAGCCCGGCGGCAACGCCCACCCGGTCCTCGGCGCTGCGGTTCTGGCTCATCTTCCGCTTGCCCTCCAGCCGGACGATGGGCAGGCGCAGTCCCACGATCCCCTTGAGCTGCGACCGGATGAAGCTTTCCGGGGCATCGGTCACGGCCCAGGGCTTGGCGCGGGTTTGCTCGTGCAAGTTCGTCAGCCGCGTGACGACGTCGAGCAGGCGGTCGGTGTCGTCGAAGAACTCCACCGGGCCATAGGCGTGGACGGCGATGTAGTTCCAGGTCGGCACGACTTTCTGGTGCTCCTGCTTGGACGGGTACCAGGAAGGGCTGACGTAGGCGTCCGGTCCCATGAACAGCGCCATCGCGTCGCCCACGGGCGGCAGCTTCCACTGGCTGTTCGCGCGCGCCAGATGACCATACAGCGTGCCAAACGGGCCTTCGTCGGGTGCCAGGAAGAGTGGCAACGGCGTGGCGATCAGGCCCTTGGCTGTGGCGGTGACGAGGTTTGCCAGGCGCGCGTCCTGCATTGTCCCGTGCAGGGCGGTAAGATCCTCCTCACGGAAGGCGGGCGGGACGTACATCGGCAGGGCTCCTCGATCGGACTGGACGGTGCCCGACCCCTGGCCCACAAGGAACGTCCAGTTTTCGCGAAAATCAGAGAGCCAGTTCTGCCATGGTATCGGATGCACCCGCGCAGGCCCGGGTTACCCAGCGGATCTGCGACGCCATCAAGACAGAGATCGCCTCCGGACTTCTCAGCCCTGGCGACCAGCTACCCTCAACCCGCTCGCTGGCTGCGGAGTGGGGCGTCTCACGGACGACTGTGACCGCCGCCTACGAGCAACTCATCGCGGAGGGGTACATCGAGACACGGCAGGGTGCCCGGGCAGAGGTGGCGCGGGGCCTTGGCCTGTCCTCCACCCAACCGGCCCGGTCCATCCCCACGGCGAGCACCGGCCAGCTCTCGGCCTTCGGACGGCGGCTGGCCGATTTCCCACTGCCCTCCATTGCCACCACCCCCTCGCTGATGGCCGACTTCCGCTATGGGGACCTGTCAGCGGCGGACTTTCCCGCGCTTGCCTGGAGGAAGGCGGTCACCGGCGTCATCCTGCGCCGACAGCCACGCCTCCGGTACGATGATCCCTGCGGCTCACCCCACCTACGGACCGCCTTACAGGTCTATCTGTGGCGGGCGCGCGGCCTGCGCTGCGAGCCGGAGCAGATCATCGTGGTGAACGGCTCGCAGCAGGGTCTCGACCTCTGCGCGCGGCTGCTGCTGGACCCGGGAGGCCGGGCCGTGATGGAGGACCCTGGCTACACTCTCGCGCGCCAAGTCTTTCTCGCGGCCGGGGCAGAGGTGGTTCCCGTCACTGTTGATCGGGAAGGCATGCGGACGGAAGGCCTGCCCGGAGCACGGCTGGCCTATGTCACGCCCTCCCACCAGTTCCCGCTCGGCGGGGTCATGTCGGCGGGACGGCGCCGGGAACTCCTCGCCTGGGCACAGCGCACAGGTGCTCACGTCATCGAGGATGACTACGATAGCGAGTACCGCTTCGACATCGCGCCGATCCCGCCCCTCCAGGCCATGGATGAAGCCGGACAGGTTATCTATCTGGGCACCGTGTCCAAGACGCTCTCGCCAACCCTGCGGCTTGGCTACCTCGTCGTCCCGCAGGCGCTGTCGGTGCCCTTCGCCAAGGCCAAGCGGCTCGCGGACCGGCACGCGCCGAGCCTGGAGCAGGAGGCCCTTGCCGAGCTGATGGAGAGCGGCGCTTACGAGCGGCATGTCCGTCGCGTCCGCCGCCGGAACGGCGAACGCCGGGCGGCGCTGCTCGCGGCGCTGTCGGCCACACTGGGTGATGCGGTGGGGGTGGTCGGTGTCGAGGCAGGGTTGCATGTTGTCGTCTGGCTGAACGGCGTGCCGAGGGACCAGGAGGAAAGCCTGATCGCCACGGCACACGCGGCGGGCCTCGGCGTGTACCCCATTACCCCTCTCTACATCCCGGCTTCCGCGACGGACCGGCCCGACGCGGCAGGACTGGTGATTGGGTACGCCAGTCTCGATGCGCGGACCATCATTCGAGGCGTCCAGATTCTTGGGGAGGTTCTGGATGCCTTCCGCCACGGAAGCGAGGTTTGCCAATGACGCAGGCAGCTGCTTCGGCGACTGTGGCCTCCAAGAGCAGCCATTCCGCTCCCGGCCACAGGCTGCCGGGCTCCGCTACGACCTTGCCGGAGCAAGTTCCAGTCGCTGATTAGCTTTATTCGCCGGTACCCATGCTGCTCCCCACTGAGCATGTGCTGATCGTGCGGCTGCTGGTGGAGAGGGTGGCGGTGTCCAACACCGGCACTGACATCCGAGTCCAGGTGGAACGGCCGGCAGTCTCATGCGGGCTCTTGGGCTGGAAAGGACGCAAATGCTGGAGGCGGCGGAATGAGCGCATCGGCCAGCGTAACAGTCCAGGTGCCACTCGCGTTCCGTGGTCACGCCGGCGAGCGTGGCGAGCACCTGTTTCAAGAATATTCCGATTCCAGCGGGTTTTCTCTGATCAGGTATTCTGCCCTCGATTCAATGTGCTTTCGGGCTCCGCCGTTCATAACTTCAAGTCTTAGGGCTGGAGGAACATGCCCATGTTTGCCGACCGGCTTGCCCGTACTCTTGCGGCACGGGGCGTTCATTACAGCTGGGTCATGGTGGCCCTTACCTTCTTCTACGTGCTTTTCTCGACCTCCGCCCTCGGCGTTCCTGGCGTGCTCATCCTGCCGATGTCGCAGGAACTTGGCCTGTCAATCGGCGAGCTCTCGGCCCCCCAGGGTCTACGCTTCGCGATGTTTGGCCTGATGGCACCATTTGCTGGCGGTCTCGTACTCCGTTACGGGCCACGCCGCATACTCGCCTTCGCTGGGGCGCTGCTCATCTCCGGACCGGTCGTGACGGCAACCACGACCAGCCAGTGGCAACTCTGGCTTGGCATTGGCGTGATCCTCGGAATCGCACCAGGCCTTACGGCCCTTCAGGTCAATGCCGTCGTTTCTTCCCGCTGGTTCTCTGCACGCCGGGGCCTCGTGGTGGGCCTGATGGGAGGGGCGAGCGCTACCGGCGTTCTTATCTTCATGCCACTGGCGGCCTGGATCGCAGAGCATTGGGGCTGGCGCGCAGCACTTCTCCCCTCTGGCATAGGCATCCTCGTCATGCTTGGCCTGTGTCACCTGCTCTTCTGCAATCGCCCTCAGGAGTTAGGCCTCGCGCCGTATGGCGATACCGTGATGCCGCCAGTTCCGCCCGCGCCTGTGGGCAACTTCGTCCGGATTAGCTTTGAGATGCTGGCGCTCGGCGCCCGGCAGCCCGTTTTCTGGATCTTAGCAGGCGCCTTTGCGATCTGCGGCATCTCCAGCTTCGGGATCACCTAGGCCCATCTGGTACCCTACTGCGGCGACGTCGGCATTCCTATGGTAACCGCGGCCTGGCTACTCGCTGTCATCGGGGTAGCGGACCTGATTGGGACAATCGGCTCAGGTTGGCTTTCTGACCGCTTCGACAACCGATGGCTGCTGTCGGTTTACTACGGGTTCCGGGGCCTCTCGCTCATTTGGCTCGTCTTCAGTGACGCCTCGCTCGTTGGGCTCAGTATCTTCGCCGTGGTGTATGGCCTCGACTTCATCGCAACCATGCCGCCGACTGTGAAGCTGACTATTGCGACCTTCGGGCGGGAGGCGGGGCCCGTGCTCCTGGCCTGGATCTTCGCCGCGCATCAGGTAGGCGCAGGCGTGTTCGCGGCGCTGGCCGGAACGAGCCGTGACGCGTTCGGCAGCTACGCGCCTGCATTTCTCGCGGCAGGACTACTGTGCCTCGTGGCCGCTGCCCTGTTTACAGGGGTGCGAAGGCCCGCGCCGACCCCCGCGCCGGCATAGGAATCTTCCAAGGAGCAGGCTGGAAGAGCCCGCCTAGAGAATGGGTAAGTAGGGCGCGCCCTTCTGGCGGAATGGGACGAAGTAGCTGCCCGACAGCCGCGACCGTGGTGGCTATACCTTCTGCCTTAGAGCCGCCGTTCC
>DATCMG010000860.1:0-2569 GCA_036563555.1 Roseomonas sp.
CCTCGCGCAAGTTGGACTTGTAGGTCTGCGGCGTCTCTGTCGCCATGTTGCGCTGGACAGTCCGCGCGATGTCCTCGGCGGTCAGCGGCGAGCCGTCGTGGAACGTCACGCCCTCGCGAAGCTGGAATTCCCAAGTTGTCGAGTCGCGCATGCGCCAAGCGACGGCAAGGCCCGGCACAGGCTTGAGCGACTCATCCTGCAAGAGCAGCGGCTCATAGACATGCAGCGTGATGTTTCGGTTTGGCGAATAGGAGCTTGCTGGATCCGCCGTGTCGATGGCAGCGCGCACCCCGATCCTAAGTTGCTGAGCCGCGGCCTCGCTCCCGGGTGAAGCCCAGAACGCCACGGTGAAGAGAGCAGCGAGGGTGCGCAACAGCATCTGCTTCATGCAGGGAAGCCAATCACGCAACGAGGAATTTCACAAGCTTCCACTGAAGCAGGAGCTGCTGCCCGGGAGGGTGGGGCTCGTGGCCTGGCTGTTCTTCGATTTCTCCTTCGGGCTGGGCGGACTAGGTGCTGCGGCGCTAGGCGAAATGGCCGCCAGAGTGGGTATCGATGCGGTGTACCGGATCTGCTCCTTCCTGCCGCTGCTGGGCGTGTTGACGATCCTCCTGCCGAACGTCGAGCGGCGGCGCCAGGCAGGCAACCGCTAACCTGCAGAGGCATGGTTCTGACCTGTCTCCCCCAAGCTGACCACCGCCGGTATAGGTTTGCGTGGCTCGGGCAAGGAGTCCGGGTAGCAGGTGCCAGCCCATCAGCCCGCTTGGCTTGTCCGCCGGATAGAGCGAAGGGTGGCCACGCGGCGAGGCACCTCCCCCCGTGCCACCCTGACCGACCTTCGGCGGGGCTCTGGGTCGTAGGACCCGGATGGTCGGGTCCGACCAGGAGCCCCGATCATGGCCAAGCCCCTCTCCGCAACCCAGACGCAGATCCTCACCGCCGCAGCCCAGCACGAGGCGCGACTGACACTGGCGCCACCCGGCCTACCCGCGGCCGCCCGCAATGCGGTGTTCCGAAGCCTGTTTAACGCTGGCCTGCTGGAGGAGCTGCCCGCACCCGCCGAGCACCGTGATCTCGGCTGGCGCCAGGAAGAAGATGGCACCTGGATCGCGCTCCGGCTCACGTCAGCCGGCCTGCAGGCCATCGGCGTCGAGCCGGAGGCAGCCACCATGCCCGCGGAGGCGGCACACGAGGGTTTGGGGCGTCAGCAGGCCGCCAGCGTCGCTCAGCAGGCGTCGGTGGCCGCCTCCAAGCCGAGTGGGAGCCGCACTAGCCTGCTCGACGCCGCTGCCGCCCTGCTGGACGCCTGGGACGCAGGCCTGGAGCGCCCTGCCCTGCCCGCCTTCATCGAGGCTCTCCGGGCGGCGCTGATGGGCCACTGAGGCAAAGGCCGCCCGCCTCGTGACCCCTCCTCTACCCGCCTCCCACGGGAAGGCACCAAGCAGCAGGCCGTGCTTGCCCTCCTACATCGGACCGAGGGCGCCACCGTGGCCCAGATCATGGAGGCGACCGGCTGGGCCCAGCACACGGTCCGGGGCTTCCTGGCCGGGCTGAAGAAGAAGAGCCACACTGTCGAGGTGCTGGAGCGAGTGCGCCAGGTCGGGCCTGGGTCTCAGGGTGCGAAGGGCAGCTACAGCATCTACCGCATTGCCGCCGGGGAGCAGGGGTGATGGCAGCCCCGCGTCGCTCCCCGACCCAGCCCCGCTACGCTGTGGCGCTGTACCGTGTCTCCACCGCCGAGCAGGGGCACTCGGGCCTGGGGCTCGAAGCACAGCAGGCCAGCGTGCGGGCCTTCGTCGCAGACCAGGGCTGGAACTTGGTGGCCGAGCACCAGGACATCGCCTCGGGCAAGGATGACCGCCGGTCGGGGTTCCAGGCGGCCCTCACCCGGTGCCGGCAGCTCGGCGCTGTCCTCGTCGCGGCGCGCTTGGATCGGATCACCCGGCGGGCGCACACGCTTTCGCAGCTGCTGGAAGACGGCATCTCGATCCGGGCTGCGGACATGCCGGGGGCGGACGACTTGATGATGCGTGTCTACGCGGCCATGGCGCAGAAGGAGCGGGAGCTGATCTCGGAGCGCACGCGGGCGGCGCTGGCCGCGGCACGAGCACGTGGGGTGGTACTGGGCGGCGACAGAGGGTGGCGGCCGCCATCGCCCCCGTGCCCTGCTGCAGCTGCCCAGGCGCGTCAGGATGAGGCGGCCCGGACGGCGCACCGGCTGGCGTTAGAGCTTGAGGCGCTCCGGGGCGAGGGGATCACGACCAACGCCGGGATGGCGCGGGCGCTGATGGAGAAAGGGGTGCCCACTCCGCGGGGCAGTGCAACCTGGACCCACACCACGGTGGCGCGGGTGGTCGAGCGGCTCGGGGCATAGCGACTGGATGGAGTGGTCGATGGCGCCGGAAGGGGAAAGTTAGCCGGGAGCAGTATCTCCGCTTCCGGCGAATAAATCCGCGAAAGCCGACGCTCGGCACACCCGCGGGAGGTTCCCACCTTCACCCAGCACTGCTGGCGATACCTCAACCGTGATCGTTTGGCTGCCGTAGCGGCCCCGATCTACCCCTCCGAC
>DATCMG010000865.1:0-2487 GCA_036563555.1 Roseomonas sp.
CCGGACGGGTTCAACATCAACAAGGGATGCGGCAGCACCTCCCCGGCGGCCCTGGCCGCGCTGGTGCGGGAGCGGCGGGCGGATCTCGGCATTGCGCTGGACGGCGATGCGGACCGGCTGGTGCTCGTGGACGAGACGGGGGCGGTGATCGATGGCGACCAGATCCTGGCGCTCGTCGCATCCTCCTGGGCGGCGCAGGGGCGGCTGAAGGGCGGGGCGGTGGTGGCCACCGTCATGTCCAATCTCGGGCTGGAACGGTTCCTGCAGGGGAAGGGCGTCACCCTGCACCGGACGAAGGTGGGGGACCGCTATGTGGGCGAGGCGATGCGGGAGCGCGGCTGCAACCTGGGCGGCGAGCAGTCGGGCCATCTGATCCTGTCCGACTACGGCACGACCGGGGACGGGCTGGTGGCCGCGCTGCAGGTGCTGGCGGTGCTGGTGGAGGAGGGCAAGCCCGCCAGCGAGATGCTGCGCCGCTTCGCGCCCCTGCCGCAGAAGCTGGTGAATGTGCGGCATGCCGGTGGCGCGCCCCTGGACGATGAGCGGGTGGTCGAGGCTATCGCGGCCGCCGAGGCCGAGCTGGGCCGGCGCGGGCGCGTGCTGATCCGGCCGAGCGGGACGGAGCCGTTGATCCGCGTGATGGTGGAAGCCGAGGATGAGGCGCTGGTCGATGCCCTCACGGCGCGGCTGGCGGATGTGATCCGCGCGGCCTCCGCCGCGGCGCCCGCGCGGGTCGCGGCCGAATGAAGGGACGCGTGCTGATCGTCGCCGGATCGGATTCCGGCGGCGGGGCGGGGATCCAGGCGGACATCAAGGCGGTGACGGCCATGGGCGCCTATGCCGCGACGGCCGTGACCGCGCTGACCGCGCAGGACACCGAGGGCGTGCGGGCGGTGCATCCGGTGCCGCTCGATTTCCTGCAGTTGCAGATCCGCATGTCGCTTGAGGATATCGGGGCGGATTGCATCAAGACGGGCATGCTGGCGGATGCCCCGACCATCGATGCCGTGTGCGATGCGCTGGCGGGTTTCGGCGCGAATCTGGTGGCGGATCCGGTGATGGTGGCCAAGGGCGGCGCGCGCCTGCTCGCCCCTGATGCGGTGGAGACGCTGAAGCGGCGGCTGATGCCGCTGGCTACCATCCTGACCCCGAACCTGCCTGAGGCGGAGGTGCTGTCCGGCATGGCGATCCCGGATTTCGAGGCGATGCTGCGCGCGGCGGAGCTGCTGATGACGCTCGGCGTGCCCGCGGTGCTGCTGAAGGGCGGGCATCTCGATGGGCCGGTGGTGCGGGACGTGCTGGCAACCGAGGACGGGGTGGAGGTATTCGAAAGCCCCCGGATCGAGACGCGGCACACGCATGGCACCGGCTGCACCCTGGCTTCCGCCATTGCGGCGGGGCTGGCCCAGGGGATGGGGTTGCGGGATTCCGCGGTGCGGGCGCGGGCCTATGTGGCGGCCGCGATCCGCTCGGCGCCGGGATATGGGCGCGGGCACGGGCCGCTGGACCATGCGGTGACGGTCGATCCGGCGCGGGTTTCGGCGCTGGGGTGATCGCGCCCGGCCCGGACGTCATCAGGGGCGGATGAGCTTCTTCTCCTCGCTGTCGGGCGGGTTCTCCACCCAGCCATCGACATAGGAGACACGGATCGCGGCCATGCCGGCCGCCGCGATGGGCGCGGCCAGCAGCACGCCGAGGAAGCCGAGGCCGCTGCCGAACAGGGCCTGGGCGCCCAGAAGCACGGCCGGCGGCACGTCGGAGGATTGTTTCTGCACCATGGGGGTCAGGAAATTGCCCTCCAGGTTCTGCACCCCGAGGAAGAGGGCGATAACCCAGGGCACGAGGGAGGGGTCGTGCGAAGCGGCGATCAGCATGGCCGGCACGCAGCCGATCACCGGGCCGATATAGGGCATGAAGCCGAAGATCGCCGTCAGGATGGAAAGGAAGATGGCCAGCGGCACGCCGAGCGCCCAGAGGCCGATGAAGGTGAGGGCGCCGCTGACCACCATCGCGAACATCTGCCCGAGCAGCCAGCCGCGCAGGGAATGGGCCATGGCGTTCAGCGTGGCCTCGCCGCGCGGGCGGAGGCCGGGGGAGAGCAGGGCGAGCGCGCCGCGGCGGTAGAGCGTGGGATCGGCGCCGATATAGAGGCCGAGCAGCATCACCAGCAGGAAGTTGCCCAATGCGCCGAGCGTGCCCCAGAAGCTGGCCAGCGCCACATTGGCCGCCGTCTGGGCCGTGGGCTGGATCCGCTCGGGCGAGGCGTGCTCCCGAAGCCAGTCCGTGCCGGGAAGCCCCTCCAGCATGTTGGCGATGCCCTGCAGCACGCGTGGGGCGGATTGGATGAACTGGCGCGCCTGCTCGACCAGTGTGGCGAAGCCGAACCAGACGAGGAGGCCGATAACGATCAGCGCCACCAACCCGACGAGCATCACGCCCCAATGCGGGGCAATGCCCAACTGATCGGAGAGGGGCACGCCGGCCGCC
>DATCMG010000867.1:0-2113 GCA_036563555.1 Roseomonas sp.
CGAGGGCGGTGGCAAAGGGGCCGGGCCGGGGGCGGACATAGCATTCGATCCGCCGCAGCCATTTGGAGGAGGCGCCGGCCAGGCGCAGCAGGTCGGTGCGCTTGATGGATTGCCGCGCCATGAAGGCCGGCAGCTTCGGCACGCGCCGCCCAAGGCCCATCTGGACACCCAGCACCATCATGGGCAGGCCGAAGACGCTGGCCATACCCGGCAGCAGGGAGGGGAGAAGGAGAAGCAGGATCAGGAGGCCGAAGGCGCGGTCGCCGAAGGCCTCGGCCATCTCGCCGAGAGTTATCCGCTCGCCAGGGAAGGTCGCCGCCACCTCGGCCACAATACGGGAGATAGGCGCTGCCTCATGCGTGCCTGCCTCGCCGGAGGCGGGCAGGGGCGGGGTCATCGTGCCGTCCATTCGGTTCCGTTCTTCTTCCGCCTTAAGATGCCGCTCTCATAGGGTGGGAATTATGGCGGCTGCGCTGAGGCGCCGGGGGGTTCATACCCGGCTGGACCGACGCTTCGGCACTGAGATGCCTGGCGTGATCCCGCATTCTGGGCGGGAGGATCAAATGGCAGGCCCTTGCGCGTCTTACAACTCTGCGGCCGGGAAGCCGGCAGGGGCGGCTTACGCGCTCGCCCCGCCAGGCACGGAGCACCGGCCAGATGCCCGTATATCCAGCGGGGCGCCCGGTCCTAGTCCGGCTGGAAGTTGGCGAGCCGCAGCAGCTCCGCATTTCGGGCTACGTCATCGCGGATGAAGGCCTCCAGCGCGGGCTGGGTCTCGTCCACCGGCTCGAACCCCAGGGAGGCCAGGCGCTGGGTGGTGGCGGGCTCCCGCATGCCCTCCGTCACCGCGTCATGCAGGCGCGACACGATCTCGGCGGGCAGGGCACGGGCACCCCAGACGCCATACCAGGAGTAGAACTCGAAGCCCGGCAGGCCGGATTCGGCCATGGTGGGCAGTTCCGGCGCCAGGGCGCTGCGCTCCTTCGTGGCGATGCCCAGGGCGCGAAGCTGGCCGCCCCGCACCAGGGGCAGGGTGGCGAGCACGGGATCGAACATGAGCTGTGCGTTGCCTGCCGCCACGTCAGAGAGGGCCGGGGCCGAGCCGCGATAGCCCACGATCTCGATATTGGCGCCGGTCAGGCGGTTGAACTCGATGGAGCCGAGATGGCCCGCGGCGCCGAGGGACGAGGTGGCGAAGGACCATTTCGCCGGTTCGGCCTTCGCGGCCGCCACCACCTCGGGGATGGTCCGCTGGGGCAGGCGGGGGTTCATCACCAGCACCAGCGGGCCACGCGCGGTGCGGGCCAGCGGCACGAAATCCGCCACGGGATCATAGGGCGCGGCCTTCATCACATGGCGCGCCATCGGATGGATGCTGGCGGAGCCCAGGATGGTGTAGCCATCCGCCGGCGCTTGGAGCACGGCCTGGCTGCCGATCGCGCCATTCGCCCCCGCACGGTTCTCGACCACCACGCTCACCCCGAGCCGCTCGCCAATCTTCTGGGCCGCGAGCCGCGCCATGGCATCCGTGGCAGCGCCGGGGGTGTAGGGCACGATCATGCGGATCGGGCGGTTGGGCCAGGCGCCCTGGGCCCGCACCGCGGGGGCGGCGAGGAGCGTGGCGCCAGAGGCGAGGAATGAACGTCGGTTCATCGTGGTTAATCCATTTTCTCGTCCACGTACCGGCTTAATTGGCCTGATCCTGCTGTGCAACGTCCGTACCGCAGGGGCTTTGCTCGGGACCGGGGCTGGGCCAATTGTGCGGGATGCGGGACGTGGACATCGCGCTGTGCCTGGCGGTGGACGCCTCCTCCTCCGTCGATCATGACGAGTTCGGCCTGATGATGGGCGGGCTGGCCGAGGCCTTCCGCGACCCGGCGGTGGTGGAGGCCGCGACAGGCGGGCCGCGCGGGGCGGTGGCGGTGGCGGCGATACTGTGGTCCGGGCCCGGGGCGCAGGCCGTGGCCGTGCCCTGGATGGTGCTGGCCGATGCCGAGGGCGCGGCGGCCCTGGCCGAGGCGGTGGATTCCGCCCCGCGGCTGGTGCCGCCGGGCGCCACGGCGCTGGGGGAGGGGCTGAGGGCCGCGCTCCGCCTGCTGGCGGAGTTCCCGGG
>DATCMG010000869.1:0-1963 GCA_036563555.1 Roseomonas sp.
ACGGACGGCGGTCGCGGTACTCCCCCGGCTCCAGCCCAACCAGATCAAGGAGGGCGTCCACCCGCGCCGCGATCCGCCGCGCATCCCAGCCGAGCAGGCGCGGGACGGTCGCGACGTTTTCCGCCACGCTGCGGTGGGGAAAGAGGCCGACGGACTGGATGACATAGCCGATGCCCCGGCGCAGCAGCTGTGGATCGGTTCCGGCCACGTCCCGCCCGCCCAGGAGAACGCGGCCGGCGCTGGGCTCGATCAGGCGGTTCACCGTGCGGAGCAGGGTGGACTTGCCCGACCCGCTCTCGCCCAGCAGCACGCAAAGCACGCCATCCGGGACACGGAAGCTGACCTCGCGCAGCGCCGTGACGGAGCCGTAGCGGTGGGTGACGGCCTCGAAGGTGATCACGGCGCGGGCAGCAGGCGGGCGAGGAGGGAAAGCCCGGCATCTGCGGCAAGCGACAGGGCGAGGATGGGCAGCACGCCCAGCAGGATGAGGTCCGTGGCCAGCTGTCCCACCCCCTGGAATACGATGGCACCAAGCCCGCCGCCACCGACCAGCGCCGCGAGGGTGGCCAGCCCCACCGCCTGCACCGCCGCCAGCCGCAGCGCGCCGAGGACCACGCCCGCCCCCAGCGGGACGCGCAGCCGCCAGAGAATCTGGCCGGGGGAAAGGCCCTGGCCGCGCGCGGCCTCCACCAGATCGGGCGGCGCGACGCGTAGGCCGGCGAGAAGGCCGCGCCCCAGCGGCAGCAGCAGATAGGCTGCGACGCCGATCACCGCCGGGGCCGGACCTACCCCGCCGAGGCCGAGATCGCGCAGCCCCGGGAAGGCGGAAGCGAGCGCCGCCAGAGGCGCGATAAGCAGGCCGAACAGTGCGATCGAGGGAATGACCTGCAGCCCCGAGGCCGCGCCCAGAAAGCTGTTTTCCAGCCCTCGCCGGCTGAGGGAAAGGGCCGAGAGCGGGACGGCGAGGGCAAGGGCGAGAAGCAGGGCCGAGAGGGAGAGAACGAGGTGTTCCGCCAAGGCCGCCCGCAGCTCCGGCGCGCGGCCCGATGCCTCCCGCATGAGGGAGAGCGGATCGAGCAGGCCGCTGGCGCCGAGCAGGATGGCGCCGAGACAAGTGGAAAGCAGCGAAAGGGCCGGGGTGCCGCCGCGCAGCGCGGCACCCGCAGCCATCGCGAGCGCGAGGATGATGAGGGCAATCCAGGCCCCGGCGGCGGGTGCCGCGCGGGCAAGCCCGCCCGATGGCACCGCCCCCGCCGCGCCGAACCCCACGGTCGCAACCAAGGCAAGGGCGGCGGTGACCGCCGCTGCCTCGGCCAGCCAGGGACGGCGCGGTTGCCAGGCGGCGAGGAGCAGGGCGAGGCAGGCAGCCTGGAAGCCGGCCCAGGCGAGCGTCACCGTGCCCATCGCCGGCAGCGCGACCACGCGCGGCGAAAGAAGGCGGTTCGGCGCGACGGAAATCCAGCCGAACATGAGCGGCGCCAGCGCGGCCCCGAGCGCGAGCGGCGCCAGGACCAGCAGGCCAACGCCCGGGCGGCGCATCGCCTCAGCCAGCCAGGCCGAGGCTCCGCAGATGGTCCCGCGCCACGTCCCGCACCGGGCGGCCTTCCACCACGATGCTGGCATTGAGCGCCTGGAGGCGGGTAAGGGTCAGGCTCTCGAAAACCGGGGCGAGCCATTCCTGCAGGCGCGGCAGGCGGCGCGCGACCTCGCCGCGCACCACAGGGGCGGGGGCATAGACGATCTGGGCGCCCTTCGTGTCCTCCAGCACGCGGAGGGAGAGGGCGGAGATGGCGCCGTCGGTTCCATAGACCATCGCGGCATTCACGCCGTTCAGCCGCTCCCCGGCCGCGCGCATCGTGACCGCCGTGTCGCCGCCAGGCAGGACCAGGAGCCGATCGGGCGGGAGGGTGAAGCCATAGACGCGCTGGAAGGCGGGCAGGGCGGCGGGGCTCTCCACGAACTC
>DATCMG010000871.1:0-5068 GCA_036563555.1 Roseomonas sp.
GAGGCCAGCGAGGCGGATGGGCTGGTGCAGCTCGCCTGCATGCAGGCGGCGCGGGGTATCGGCATCCGGCACACCAAGGTGCTACGCCACCGGCCGGAGGCGGGGGACCTGCTGATCATCGCCGGCATCGGTTGGAAGCCGGGGGTGGTGGGACAGGTGAGCCTGGGCACCGACCTGGCATCGCCAGCCGGCCAGGCGCTGCGGACGCGCCAGCCCAACGTCATTGACGACCTGCCACATGATCCGGAGTTTCGCTACTCGGCGGTGCTGCGGGAACACGGGATCGTCTCGGCGCTCAACGTGGCGGTGCCGGTGGACGGGGATGTCTGGGGCGTGCTGGAGGTGGACAGCGACGTGCCACGCCATTTCGGGCCGGATGACGTGCAGTTTCTCTCGGCCCTGGCGAACACGCTGGGGCTGGCGCTGCGAAGCCGGAGCGGCGTGCGCGAGGTGGTGGACGCGGCCGCCGATACCGCGCGGATGCTGGCGCAGGAGCGGATGCTGCGGGGCGAGTTGCAGCACCGGGCCAAGAACGATCTGCAGCTGATCCTGTCGCTGCTGGTGATGCAGCGGCGGCGGATGCCGGACAACGAGGCGCGGCGCATCTTCGGGCATGTGCTGGACAGGGTGTCCGCGATCGGCGTTGCGCATGACCAGTTGAGTCTCGACCGCGGGGTGGGGCTGCTCGATCTCGCCGATTATCTCCAGGCGCTGTGCGGCAACCTGTCGCAGCGGCGGGAGGGGGTTTCGATCGAGACCGCGCTGGAGCCGGCCGAGATGCCGCATTCACGCGCCGTGCCGCTCGGGCTGATCGTGAACGAGTTGGTGACGAACGCGCTGAAGCACGCCTTTCCCGATGGGCGGAAGGGCGTGATCCGGGTGCAGTTCAGCGCCCCGCCCGAAAGCGAGGCGCGGCTCTGCGTGCGCGATGACGGCGTGGGGATGGGGCCGCCCCGGCCCGGCAGTTCGGGTACGGAGCTGGTGCGGCGGCTGGTGCAACAGATTGGCGGGCGGCTGGAGGAGGAGCCGCAGGAGCGGGGGGTGGGGTTCTGCGTGATCTTCCCGCTCGTGACATGAGCAAGGGGCGGGTCGCTTCGCGGAGATGGCTGCTCAGTTCTGATGCCGGGGCCGGACGACCACTTCCAGATATTCGGACGGCACCACCAGGCCCGAGCCGCCGCCGCGGTCGGACTGCTTCAACAGATCGAGGATCCCGCGTTCCAGCCTGGCCTGCCCGCTCTCGTCAAGGGCGAGGAAGGCCTTGTGGAGAGGCCCATAGAAGGAGCGGAACACCTCCATCCAATGGCCGGCCGAGCGGTAGCGGAAGGTGAATTGCCGTGGCGTCGCCTCGATGGTGGCGCCCGGGAAGAGCGCTTGCAGCCTTTCCTCCGTCCCCCAGAGCGCGGGCGACTTCACCCCGGCCGGGGGCGGCAGGAGGCTGCCGATGAGCTTGAAGAGCTGCCCGATGAAGCTGCCGGGCGTCCAGTTCGCGAGGCCGATCCGCCCGCCCGGGCGACAGACGCGCCGCATTTCGGCGGCCGCCTTGTCCTGGTCCGGAGTGAACATCACGCCGAAGGTCGAGAGCACCACGTCGAAGCCCGCATCGGGGAAGGAAAGCGCCTCGGCATCCGCCACCTGGAACGTGATGGGCAGGCGTTCCGCGGTGGCGCGCTGGCGGGCGCGTTCCAGCAGGTCGGGCACGTAATCCGTGCAGAGGACCTCGGCGAAGCGGCGCGCGGCGGCGAGGCTGGCATTGCCGTTGCCGCCGGCGACGTCCAGCACGCGCTCCCCGGCGCGCAGGTCCACCGCCTCGCACAGGCTTTCGCCGACGATCTGCAGCGTGGTTCCGATAATGGCGTAGTCACCGGAGGCCCAGGCGGCCATCTGCCGGGCCTTGAGTGCCGCCAGATCCGGTTCGGCATTGGTCATTGGTGCACTCCCTATAGGGTGTACGCCGATCTTGTTCCGGGACCGTAGCCCGTGTGCCGCAGGCAGAACCAATCACGCCTGGGATACCGGGGGGCGCAGACGCGCGGCCGCTTCCACGGCATAAGGCGCCGCAGCACATCCGGGGGTTCTGGCGCGCATGAAGGTCCTTCTGGTCGGCGGCGGTGGCCGCGAGCACGCGCTGGCGTGGCGGATCGCGGAGAGCCCGCTGCTGACGAAGCTGTGGTGCGCCCCCGGCAATCCCGGGATCGCGGCCCATGCCGAATGCGTGGCGATCGGGGCGGAGGACATCCCGGCGCTGATCGGTTTCGCGAGCGGGAACGGCGTGGATCTGGTGGTGGCCGGGCCGGAGGCGCCGCTGACGCTGGGCCTGGCGGATGCCTGCGCCGAGGCCGGGATCGCCTGTTTCGGGCCGGGCGCCGCCGCCGCGCGGCTGGAGGGCTCCAAGGCCTTCACCAAGGAGGTTCTGGACGCCGCCCGCGCGCCGACCGCCGCCTGGCAACGCTTCGATGATCCGGAGGCCGCGCGGGCCTATCTGCGTACCCAGGGCGCGCCGATCGTGGTGAAGGCGGATGGGCTGGCCGCCGGGAAGGGCGTGGTGGTCGCGGCCACGCTGGAAGAAGCCGAGGCGGCCATCGCCGACATCATGGAGAGCCGCGTGCATGGCGAGGCCGGCGCCAGTGTTGTGATCGAGGAATGCATGATGGGGGAGGAGGCCTCCTTCTTCGCCCTCTGTGACGGGTTGCGGGCCGTGCCGCTGGCCGCCGCGCAGGACCACAAGCGCGTGGGGGATGGCGATACCGGGCCGAACACGGGTGGCATGGGCGCCTATTCTCCGCCGCCCGCCTTCACCGGCGCGATGCAGGACGAGGTGATGGCCCGCGTGGTGAACCCCGTGCTGGCCGAGATGGCGCGGCGGGGGGCGCCTTTCCGGGGCGTGCTCTTCGTCGGGCTGATGCTGACGGCCACGGGGCCGCGCGTGATCGAGTTCAACGTGCGCTTCGGCGATCCGGAGTGCCAGGCACTGATGATGCGGCTGCGGAGCGACCTGCTGCCGGCGCTGCTGGCCTCGGCGAAGGGCGACCTTTCGGGCGTGGCGCTGGAATGGTCGGCGGATCCCTCGCTGGTCGTGGTGGTGGCGGCGCGGGGCTATCCGGGCGCGGTGACCAAGGGCGAGCGGATCGGCGGGCTGGAAGAGGCCGCCGCCGTGCCGGGGGTGCGCGTGTTCCAGGCGGGCACCGCGCGGGGCACGGACGGTTCGGTCGTCGCCTCGGGCGGACGGGTGCTCGGGATCGGGGCGACGGCGCCGGATCTGCGCGCGGCGCGGGAGGCGGCCTATGCCGCCGTGGATACGCTGGACTGGCCCGGCGGTTTCTGCCGGCGCGACATCGCGCACAGAGCCCTGTAAGGGTGGGCCCATGATCGAGG
This sequence comes from Roseomonas sp., assembly GCA_036563555.1. Classification (GTDB taxonomy): domain Bacteria; phylum Pseudomonadota; class Alphaproteobacteria; order Acetobacterales; family Acetobacteraceae; genus Roseomonas. The sequence goes on from DATCMG010000871.1 coordinate 3,376, forward strand.
GCACCGCCTCCATCCGCTGCGGCGACGACCTGCGGGGGCGGGTGCCCGGCCAGTATTTCTGCCTGGCCGATCCGGTGTGCCAGGGGCCGGTGCATGGCGCCTTCCCGGCCGAATATATTTCCCGCCGTGCCGGCTTCGTGGCGGCGCATTACGCACATGGCGTGAGCGCGGTGCGGGCGCGGCTGGGCGCGGAATACATGGCCTTGCGGAGCCTGGCCGAATACGACCGCATCCTGCTGTGGTTCGAGCACGACCTGTGGGACCAGGCGGTGCTGATCCGCCTGCTCTCCCTGCTGGCCGATTGGCCGGCCCTGGCCGGGCGGCTTTGGCTGATGCCCTGCGACGGCATTCGCAGCTTCCCCGAATGGCCGCAGGCCGAGCTGGACGCGCTGGAGCCCGAGCCCCTGTCCTGGTCCGCGGTAGAGGCCGGGGCGGAGGCCTGGCGTGCCTTCGCCGACCCGGACCCGACGGCGCTGGACCGCCTTTCCTGCCGCGCCCTGCCGCTGCCCCATCTGGCGCGGGCCATGCGGCGGCACCTCCAGGACCTGCCCTGGGTAACGGATGGTCTGGGGCTGACGGAACGGCAGGTGATGCAGGCCGTCGCGGCCGGGGCGGCGGAGGAGGATGCGCTGTTCCGGCGATTGCGGGCCGCCGACCCCGTATTTCACATCACCGACCTGATCCTGCGGGACGTGGTGAAGCGGCTTTCCACGGGAACGCGCCGCCTGATCTCGCGCGACGCGCCGCATGCGCCGACGGTGCGCGGGGCGGCGATCCTGGCAGGGGAGGCGCGCTACGTGCCCGCGCCGCGCTTCCAGGCGGGGGTGGTCGTGGGGCCGGGCGGGGGATGGTGGTGGAACCCACGGGCCGCCGGGGTGACGGATCTGCCGCCGGGGCGAGGGGCCATGGGGCTGCTGCGGTGAGGTTGGCCCCAGGGGCGCGCAGCGCCCTTGGGCTTCTTCATCTGTTTGACAGGGCGCCTTGGATTCCGGCCCTCAGGCCCGGAGAAGCTACCTGCTGCGCTGCCTTTCGGCGGGAGTCCCGGAAAGCTGGTCGCGGGATCCGGAGCGGCTGCTGCCACCCCGGATCGGGACGAGGCCATGCTTTCGCCCGGAATTACCCGTCGTGCTTCCGGCGGGGCGCCCGGGAGGAGCGGGGCGCCTGGGGCGACCGGGGCGCATGAGGCGCGCGGGGCGTCCGGGGCAGCGGCTGCATCGGCTCCACCCGGATATGGGCGTCCTCGCCCCCGGGGCGGCGCACATGGGATGCGAAATGCCCGGCCGCGTAGGGAGCGATTTCCACCTGGGTTTCCTGGTCCTGGATGCGGATGCGCCCGATCTCGGCGCGCGACACGTCGCCGCGCTTGCAGAGGAGGGGCAGTATCCAGCGTGGATCGGCCTGGCCGTCGCGGCCCACGCTGACGCGGAACCACACGCCTTCGGAGGGCGGCGGCGGGCTGCCGGCCTCGCGCGGGCCGCCGAAGCGCGACCCCTCGGTGCCGGACGCGCGGCGGCCGCGCTCGGCCACGGCGGAAAGCTCCTCCGGGGCCGGCAGCGGGGCGCGCAGCAGTTTCACCAGGGCGGCGGCCAGGGCGAGGGGATCGACGCCCGAGGGGGCGGCGGCCTCGCCATCGGGGCGGCTCCAGCCGGCCGCGTCGCCCGGCGTGGCACCGGTGATGCCGGTAAGCGTCCGG
>DATCMG010000876.1:0-6115 GCA_036563555.1 Roseomonas sp.
CCCGGCTGGCTCGGGGCGACGGCCATGGGGGCCGGCGCCGCGCCGCCCGGGGTGCTGAAGCGCATCAGCACCGCGCGCAGTGAGTCCGCCGCCGGGTTATGCGCCTGCATGTCCACCACGATCTGGCGGGCCGCCACCGAGCGGCCGTAATAGCCCGTGTTGAAGTCGTTGCGGCTGGAGAGCAGCGAGCCCTCCAGCGAGATCCCGGCATAGAGGCCGCGGGTGCGGGCATAGCTCACGATATCCGCCCCCACCGCCGTCGTCGTGGCGCCCGCGATGCCGCCGCCGATGGCGGCCACCGCGATGGAGGCATCGGCGCCCAGCTTGATCTGGCTGTCCATCACCGCGCTCAGGCCCTTGTCGGTCAGGATCAGCATCATGACCTGCATGTCCTGCACGCCGATCTGCAGGCCGAAGCTGGCCGAGCCGATGGTGTAGAAGGCCGGCGAGGACCAGGAGCCGGCGCCGTCCCGCGCCGTCAGCACGCAGTCGCCGCCCTGGCCGCCGAAGAGGAAGCCGGCGCGGAAGATGCGGGGGCAGATGATGACCGCGCGCGCCTGGCCAAGCATCTGGTTGGCGTCGCGCAGAACATTCGGATCCCCGCTGCCCAGCATTTCCTGGACCGTGAGCGTGGCCCGGTCCACCAGCGTCTGCGGCTCTGACTGGGCGAGGGCTGCGCGCGGGGCGGCACCCAGGGCCAGGGCCGCCAGGACGCCCATCGCGATGATCTTGCGTCGCATGAAGTTCTTCCCCCAACCCCTTGCTCTGACGGAAGACTAGCGCCTCGATCGTGGCGAGGCCAGGGCCGGGTCGATCAGTCCTGCGGCGGCTCCTCATTCACGGCGCCCACGCGCCAGTGGCCATCCTCCCTCTCAAGCCGCGTGAGGGAGAGATTCTTCACGCTGAACTGAAGGGCCTGATAGGGGCTGAGGCCGCAGGCATGGGCCAGGGCCGCGCGGATCGAGCCGCCATGGGCGACGATCACCGCATCGCCACCCTCATTCTCATCCGCCACCGCCTCCAAGGTCGGCCCGACCCGGGCGACCACGTCCGAAAGACTTTCGCCACCCGGGGGCCGCTCATCGGCGCCATGGTTCCAGAAGGGATGGGGCGGGTCGCGCAGGACGGCGGTGAACTCCTCATGGCTCAGCCCCTGCCATTCGCCCAGATGCTGTTCCACGAAATGTGGCAGGTCGGTCAGCTCCTGCTCGGGGTAGCCGGCGGCGAAGATGGCCATGGCGGTGGCGCGGGTGCGGGCGAGCGGGGTGCAGTACCAGCGCGCCTCGGGCAACCGCCCGGCGAGCCAGGCATGGGCCGGACGCTGCTGCGCCAGCGTTTCCTGGCAGAGCGCGACATCGCTCGCGCCATAGGCGGTGAGGCGCGCGGCGGCCTCCACCAGGGCGTGGCGGATCAGGAAGATTCGGGTCGGGTCCGGCATGGGCGTGCCTGTAGAGCAGATCGCAGAGGAGCGGAAACAGTCCGGCGCGTGAATCTGATCTTCGGGCGGGTCCGTACAAGGCCCTCGCCTACTCCCCGATGGTCAGCAGCGCGCCCCGTTCCCGCGCCTGGCGGAACTGGCCCATGAACAGCCAGCCCATCGCCGCCAGCCAGAGCAGGTCCAGCACAAACGCCCAGCCGAGATGGCCCCAGGCGATACGCCCCTCCATCAGGGCCGCGCGCATGCCTTCGAAGACATGCGCGGCGGGGGTGGCGAGCGCCAGGGGCTGCAGCCAGGCGGGCAGCACCGAGACGGGGTAGAACACCGCCGCGAAAGGGGTGAGGCCAAAGAGCACCGACCAGGCCAGCGCCTCCGTCCCCGCGCCATGCCGCAGGATCAGGCTGGTGACACCCAGCGCCACGGCCCAGCCCATGATCATCAGCGCCGCGAAGAACAGCACGACCACCGGCCCCATGGAGAACAGGCCGAAGCCGTAGAGGAGCCAGGCGAGCCCCACGGCAGGCAGCACGCCGGTGAGCATGCGGATCGCGCTCATTCCCACCAAAGCCGCCACCAACTCCCATGGCCGGAGCGGCGAGACGAAGACATGGCCGAGATTGCGCGACCAGATCTCCTCGAGGAAGGAAATGGCGAAGCCCATCTGGCTACGCAGCGCCACCTCCCACAGCAGCACGCCGCCGAGCAGGGCGCCGGCCACGAGGCTGGCGGTGTTCTGTTGTACCCCCGCGACATAGGCCGTGACGAAGCCCCAGACGATCATCTGGAGGATGGGCCAGTACATCAGCTCCAGCACCCGCGGCCAGGAACGGCGGAACAGGGCGAGATGGCGGTACATCATGCCCCAGATGCGGCGGGCGGAGGCGAGGGCCGGGGAATGGCCCGCCCGGGGTATGGGGGGCTCTGGCGCCGCGTTGTCCTTTGGCACGCCCTTGACCTCCCCTGTGGCGGCGAGCGCCACCCGCCCGGAACGTGCCGGTCTTACTGGATCCGGCGCCCCGGCCGCATCACCCGAATAGCGAGAGCAGCACCATCACCAGCCCCACCAGCGACATGGCCCAGATGACGGTCCGCAGATACGGCACGCCCGCCGCATAAAGCGGCAGGTAGGCGACGCGCGCCCAGAAATAGATCAGCGTTCCCCACCCTGTCAGCGCGCCGTTCCGCCCCGCCAGATGCGCGGCCAGCACGGCGGCGGCGAAGAAGGGGAAGGTCTCGGCGAAATTTTCTCCCGCCCGGGCCAGTCGGCCCGCTACCCCGCTTGGCGGCGGCTGCGGCTCGTCCCGCGCGCCGGCCGCCCATCGCAGCCCGCCCGGCCGCTGCGCCGTGGTCGTCACGGTCGCAGCCACGATGTGCACGAGGCCCAGCACCACGGTCCAGGCGAGCCAACGGAGTTCAGGGGTCATGGCGCACCTCGCCCGGTTACGGAATGATCATGGCGCCCCCGGCTGACGACCGCATCGAAAAACTTGGGCCCTTTGATCCGCGCCCGCTCCGCGCTACATCCGGGATGTCCACGTTTCGTTCTTGATCGGGCATCCCTTGGCCAAAGCCACCCACCGCTTCGTCTGTCAGTCCTGCGGCACCGTCCACCCGAAATGGCAGGGCAAGTGCGAGGGCTGCGGCGCCTGGAACACCCTGGCCGAAGAGGTGGTGGAGGCCCGCGCCCCAGGCCCGGCCAAGACGGCCGTGGGCGGGCGCAAGGTGGAGTTCGTCGCCCTCAAGGGCCATGCCGCGCCCCCGCCCCGCACCCGCACCGGCATGGCGGAGCTGGATCGCGTGCTGGGCGGCGGCTTCGTCCCGGGCTCGGTGGTGCTGGTCGGCGGCGATCCCGGCATCGGCAAATCCACCATCCTGCTGCAGGCGGCGGCCCGCGTGGCCGAGTCCGGCAAGCGCACCCTCTACATCTCGGGCGAGGAGGCGATCGAGCAGGTCCGCCTCCGCGCCCTCCGACTCGGCGTCTCCGGCGCCCCGCTCGGGCTGGCAGCCGCCACCTCCCTCCGCGACATCCTCGCGAGCCTGGAGGAGGAGCGCGACGCCGGGCTGGTCATCATGGACAGTATCCAGACCGTCTGGCTCGACAGCCTCGATTCCGCCCCGGGCACCGTCAGCCAGGTCCGGGCCTGCGCGGCCGAGCTGGGGCGGCTGGCCAAGGCGCGGGGCTTCGCCCTGGTGCTGGTGGGCCATGTGACCAAGGAAGGCACGCTGGCCGGCCCGCGCGTGCTGGAGCACATGGTGGACGCCACCCTCTATTTCGAAGGCGATCGCGGCCACCAGTTCCGCATCCTGCGCGCCACCAAGAACCGCTTCGGCGCCACCGACGAGATCGGCGTCTTTGAGATGACCGAGACCGGGCTGGCAGAGGTCCCGAACCCTTCCGCCCTCTTCCTCGCGGAACGGCGTGGCAATGTCTCGGGCTCGGCGGTCTTCGCGGGGCTGGAGGGCACGCGGCCGGTGCTGGTGGAGGTCCAGGCGCTCCTCTCCCCCTCCTCCGGCGGCAGCCCGCGGCGGCAGGTGGTGGGATGGGACTCGGGCCGCCTTTCCATGCTGCTGGCGGTGCTGGAAAGCCGCTGCCGGATGAGCCTGGGCCAGAACGATGTCTATCTGAACATCGCGGGCGGTCTGCGGATCAACGAGCCCGCGGCCGACCTGGCCGTGGCCGCCGCCCTGGTCAGCGCCGCGACTGACCGCCCCGCCGCCCCCGATATGGTTTTTTTCGGAGAGGTCGGCCTCTCCGGCGAGGTCCGCCAGGTCGCCCAGACCGAACTGCGGCTACGGGAGGCCGCCAAACTCGGCTTCTCCGCCGCCACCCTGCCCCGCCGCGTCGCGCGCGGGGGCCGGGCGCTTTCCGCCCCGGACGGGCTGCGCCTGAGCGAGACGGGGCATCTGGCTGATCTGGTGGCACCCTTCGCGGCGGGGGCTACGCGGAAACCGGCACCGAAGGAGAAGGCGAAGCCGGAACCGGCCGAGGCGGAGTAGGGGTAGCCCACCCCACCCTCATGGCCCCGCCACATGCCTCCCCCGCACGCGCCCGGGGTGCCTGGCGCGTGACGCCGCGGCGCAGCATCGCTATATCCGGCCCCCAATGACCTGGGTCGACGCCGTCTTCCTCGCCGTGATCGCCATCTCCGGCATCATCGGCTACATGCGCGGCCTCGTCCGGGAGGTGCTGGGCGTCGGTGCCTGGGTGGGCGCCATCTTTTTCGCCTTCTACATGCTGAACGGCACGCGCGTCCTCTTCGCGGGGCTCTTCCCCGCCGAATGGATGGCCGATGTCGCGGCGCTGGGGGCGGTCTTCGTCGTCACCCTCATCATCCTCAAGATCATCATCGCGCTCATCGCACGGCGGGTGCAGAACTCCGTCCTGGGTGGCGTAGATCGCGCACTGGGCGTGGTCTTCGGCCTGGGGCGGGGTGTGATCGTGATCCTGGTCACCTATATCGCAGCTGGCGCTTTCGTTCCGAACATGGAGATCTGGCCCGCCCCGGTGCGCCAGGCCCGCTTCATGCCCGTGATCGCCGACGGCGCCGCCTGGCTGAACGCCCGACTGCCCGCCCAGTACCGCCCCCGCCTGCCCGATCCGCCGACGGGTCGGGCCCCCACCGCCGAGGAGCTGTTGCGCCCTCCCGCGCGCAACCGGATCTGACCCATGACGGACCTGACCACCAACCCGTTCGCCTCCTCCACGGAGGACGCCGATGACGCATTCCACGAGGAATGCGGCGTCTTCGGCGTGTGGAACGCCCCGGATGCGGCAGCGCTGACCGCCCTCGGCCTGCACGCGCTCCAGCATCGCGGGCAGGAGGCCTCGGGCATCGTCAGCCTCGGCGAGAAGGGCTTCCGCAGCCATAAGGGCCTGGGCCTGGTCGGCGACATCTTCGGCGATGCCCGCGTCATGGCGGGGCTGCCGGGCCGCGCCGCGGTCGGCCACAACCGCTACGCCACGGCCGGCGAGACGGCGCTGCGCAACGTCCAGCCCCTCTATGCCGATTTCGCCTTCGGCGGTTTCGCGGTCGCCCATAACGGCAACCTGACCAATGCCCTTGCGCTGCGCCGCCAGCTCGTCCGGCGCGGCTGCCTGTTCCAGTCCTCCACGGATTCGGAGGTCTTCGTCCATCTCATCGCCATTTCGCTCTACGCCACCGTGCTCGATCGCCTGATCGACGCGCTGAAGCAGGTGGATGGCGCCTATTCGCTGGTGGCGCTGCATGACGGCGCGCTGATGGGCGTGCGCGACCCGCTGGGCGTGCGGCCGCTGGTGCTGGGCCGCCTCGGCCCAGACCAGAGCAACGCCTGGGTGCTCGCGAGCGAGACCTGCGCCCTCGACATCGTCGGCGCCGAATTCGTGCGCGACATCGAGCCGGGCGAGATCGTCGTCATCGACGATGACGGCGTGCGCAGCATCAAGCCCTTCGCCGGCACGGCGAGCCGCTTCTGCATCTTTGAATACATCTACTTCGCCCGCCCGGACTCCGTGGTGGAAGGCACGCCCGTCTACGAGACGCGCAAGCGCATCGGCCAGGAGCTGGCGCTGGAGAGCGGCGTGGAGGCCGATGTGGTGGTGCCGGTGCCGGATTCCGGCGTCCCCGCCGCCATGGGCTATGCCAAGGAGGCCGGCATCCCCTTCGAGCTGGGGATCATCCGCAACCACTATGTCGG
>DATCMG010000880.1:0-7110 GCA_036563555.1 Roseomonas sp.
AGACGGAGATGGCGCATGGCGCCGCACCTAAGGCGGGGGCGTGATCGAGCGCAAGTGGGAAAACGTAAAAGCAGGCTGGAGCGTATTCCGAAATAAGAAGGGCCGAAATGAGAAGGGGCGGCGGGTTTCCCCGCCGCCCCCATCCCATCAGCCGGAAGCCGGATCAGAAAGCGACCCGGAAGCCTGCCAGGACGATGTCCACGGTGGTGCCGCCGGCCGGGCCACGGTTGTTGAACTGGAAGCCGCGCTCCTTGCGGTCGTAGTTGACGTATTCCGCGAAGAAGTCGAGGCCCGGGGCAACGCGGTAGTTGCCGCCGACGGCCCAGCCGATGTCGCGGCGGCCAGCCGGTGCGGTCTGGCTGCCAGCGGTCCAGTTGACGGTGTAGTGACCACCGACGGTGAACGCGTCGATCGTGTAGGTGGCGCCGACCAGGAAGGCGTCCGAACGACGGTCGTCCACGACGGTGCCGGCGCGGTTCAGGCGGTTGTTGAAGCCACCATTCGAGCTGCCGCCGGTGTACCAGCCGCCGATGGAGGCGCCATAGGCGGTCGCCACGGCGCCGGCCCACACCATGCTCAGGGGATCAGCCGACGGGCCGGTGATGTTCTTCACCGCATCCGCGCCGATATAGCCGACGGTCGTCGCGAGGCCGACCGGGCCGAAGGACCCGCGCCAGCGCAGGGCGGCCTGGAGCTCGTTGCGGCGGCGGGTATTGGCGCCGGCAACGGCGGACAGGCGGTCGCAGGTGGTGACCGTTGCGGCGGTGACCGAGTCGCAACCCGAGAGCGGGCCTTCGTTGGTGTTGAAGGCGAAGCTGACGCCGGCGTCGAAGCCGAAGAGCTGCGGGGTCAGGTAGATCAGCTTGGTGTTATCGCCCGGGTCGTTCGGCGTGTAGAAGGCCGGGCGATAGTTGCCGCCGATGACCTGCTGGTTGTTGTCGCCCGAGTCGATGCCGCCCAGACCGAAGCCGGTGATGTGGCCGGACTGCAGCTGGGCGATGGCGCCGTCTTCGTCACCGAAGCGGATCTGGCCCCAGGGCCCCTGGAGGAAGGCCCAGGCCTCGTCATAGTCGAGAGAGTTCTTGCCGATCGGACCGGCCGGAGGCGTACGGTTGATGTCGTTCTGGATTTCGAGCGCGACACCGTAGCGCAGGCCGTTCGCGGCCTTGCCCGTGGCGAGGACGTGAATCTCGATTTCCTGCGAGAAGTCGGAGTTGCCGACGCGGGCGTCGCCGACGTTCACATTCTCCTGGCGGGTGTAGTTGTACATCGCCTTGTAGAAGCCGCCGATGCGAACCTCGAGGCCGCGCAGCGACACCCCGGCCGCCTGGCTGGCCGTCAACGCATCACCGCTCAGCGACTGGGCCATGGCCCCAACCGGCGCGAAAAGGGCAGCGGCGGCAACGGCCGTGCTGCCAAGAAGAAGCTTGCGCATCCCAAATCCTCCTGACGTACCGGGAAACCGTCCCGGCGCTTCCTGCGACCCGCCCGCCCCCCTCGGCGGGTTTGCCGCGAGGATATGCATCCGCTGGATGCGCCCCCTTGGCCGAGCCCGGACGAACTATGGTTCAGGGTGTTCGGGGGCGTCCATCATGCATTGACGTGAAACGCGACATGCGTGAGACACTGTGTCCAGACGGCCACATGCCCTTCCCCGGCTCCTGTTCCCGGGCAAGAGCGCCGATCGCCGCCCAGCCGGCGGCCGCCGGCGGCAGGCGGCGGCTGTTGCAGAGGTCGAGTCCGCCCAGCGCGATGGCCGGCCGGCCCGCCCGCCGGGCGAGGGCAGCCCAGCGTAGCGGCCCGAGGGTGGGGGCGCCCGGATGGCTGGCCGTCGGGAAGACCGGCGAGAGGATCACGAGATCCGCGCCCAGGCGGCGGGCGCGGGCGAGCCCGGCCCGGCCATGCGCCGCGACCGAGAGGAGCAGGCCCCGCCCCGCGCGCCGGGCGAGGAGGATGGGAAGCAGGCCTGTCGCCGGGCGGCGGTCTGGCAAATGGAGGCCGGCCCCTGTTGCCGCCCCGAGCGCGAGGGCCGCGCGGCCCTCGCCCGCCAGCATAAGGATAAGGCGGCGACGGCGCGCGATGGCTGCGAGCGGGCGGAGCAGGGCGGGGGCCAGATCCCGCGCCAGCACGGCGCTGCCGGGTGGCAGGCGGCATGCCGCGGCGCGCGGGTCAGGCAGGCGGCGGGCGTCGCTCAACAGCCAGAGCGGGGGGATCGCCCGGCTGGCCGGCGCGTTCCAACCCGTCCGGTTCTGCCTTAGCTTCCGCCTTTGCATGACCGACCTCCCGCCGCCCGACGCCGATGCCATCGCCGCGAACCTCGCCCGGATCAAGGCGCGCATCGCCGCTTCCTGCGCGAAGGCCGGGCGCGATCCCTCCGAGGTGACGCTCGTCGCCGTTTCCAAGACGCATCCGACGGAGGCGGTGCGGGCGGCGCTGGTCGCCGGGCAGGCGGTATTCGGGGAGAATCGGGTGCAGGAGGCGGCGGGGAAATTCCCGGGCCTGCGCGCGGCGCATCCGGCGCTGCGGCTGCACATCATCGGCGGGCTTCAGACCAACAAGGCGCGGGACGCGGTACGCGTGGCCGATGTGATCGAGAGCCTGGACCGGCCACGCCTGGCCGCGGCCATCGCGGAGGCCATCCGCAAGGAAGGGCGGAGCCCGGAGCTGCTGGTACAGGTGAATACCGGGGCGGAGCCGCAGAAATCCGGCGTGGCGCGTGACGAGGCGGCCGGCTTTCTCCGGGAATGCCGGGAGGCGCATGGGCTCACCGTCTCCGGGCTCATGTGCATCCCGCCGGAGGGCGAGGATCCGGTGCCGCATTTCCGCTGGCTGGCGGATTTCGCGGCGAAGGAGGGGCTGCGTGTGCTCTCGATGGGGATGAGCGGGGATTTCGAGGCGGCGATCGCTTGCGGGGCGACGCAGGTGCGGGTGGGCAGCGCGATTTTCGGCGCGCGCCCCTATCCCGCGCCCGGCATGGAATGAGCAACCCGGCATGAGTGACCCGGGGGCCTGGGACGCGCGCTATGCCACCGGCGGCTTTGCCTTTGGCGAGGCGCCGAACCGGTACCTGGAGGCCCAGGGCTCGTGGCTGCGGCCCGGGATGCGGGCGCTGGCGATCGGGGATGGCGAGGGGCGCAACGGCGTCTGGCTGGCAAAGCACGGGCTGTCCGTGACGAGCATCGACTGGTCGGCAGCGGGGCTGGCCAAGGCGCGGGCACTGGCAGATTCATGCGGCGTGGCGCTGCGGACCGTGGTGGCGGACCTGATGGCCTGGGACTGGCCCGTGGCGGGTTTCGACCTGGTGGCCTGGATTTTCGTGCACCTGCCGCCCGCCGACCGGGCGCTGGTGGCGCAGCGGACCATGGCGGCACTGGCGCCGGGCGGGCTGCTGGTGCTGGAGGGCTTCACCCCGGCGCAGGAGGGGCGGCGCTCCGGCGGGCCACGTGATCCGGCGTTGCTGTGGTCGGTGGCGCTGGTGCGGGAGCACTTCGCCGGGCTGGAACTGCTGGAATGCCTGGAGGGGACGGTGCTGCTGGATGAGGGGCCGAAGCACCAGGGGCATGCGGAGGTGGTGCGGGCGGTCTTGAGGAAGTGATACGGCCGAGCAGAAATAACGAACCACCCCATTCCGCCTACCTTGGCGCGGTAGCGAGCCGTCAAGTCAGCCTATGAATTCTTAAGCTGGGTGATGCGGACGAATGGCCGGATAATTCTCTTGCTCCACTTGAACTTAGGCGTTTTTCGTTGCAAATCCGAAGAATATGGTCGTGTGGACCTTTTCGTGCGAAGCTCAAGAGGCGAATACATGCTCCGCTTCCTATCTATTCTCGTCATGTGGCCCGCACTTGCCTTTGGCCAGGGGCCCGGCATGAGCATCGCCATGCAAGCCGAGCCCACATACGGCTTAAGCGGTCTGTGCCAAGTCCAGCTTCGCCTCAGCAATAACCTCGCTGCATACTCGATGATCGAGACATTCTCTGGCGAGATTGAGGTTAACAACGGCGGCTCGTCTTTCATCCGGAACTTCAACTTCCGGCTCGTCGAGCGCTGGGGCTCTCGGAATGACACCGTCCTGGCGCCCGGACAATGTGACGCCAGCTTGAGCCTGCGCGTCATGTCTGTCAGCAACTGTCAGATTGACGGAAGACGGTACAGGGACTGCGCGGACCTCCTGAATGTGTCCGAACCGCTTTCGGTGCGGATTGGCTTGGTTGAGCGCTTGCCGCCAGCAAACCGCGAGCCTTCACTCTCTGTAATGGTAATTGGCGTCACGACTGATCATGACGGTTATCCAGTCGCTAGGGTCGTCCTAGAGACAACCCACCGATCGGCATTGCAATCCGTCACTCTCGAGTGCGCGTTTCTGAACGACGCTGGGCAGATCGTCTCAAAGTATTATGCCCTTCGCAGCGTCAATCTGACCGGAGAGCGGACAGCGAGCCTGGATATTCGGGGACAGCCGGCCGGCGTTGCTTCTCGCGCCGAATGCAAGACGAGCGGCTAACCGCGGCTCTTATCCTACCTTTAACCAATCGGGATCTATGCGAGGCACCAAGCGTTTGAACCGCTTAGTAACCGTTTGAGAAAGGCTTGGCAGGGGTCGGCTGGGGTGATTCAAGCTCGGGATGTGGACCCGAGAGACCCGTGGGCGGATGGGCGAGCTTGCCCGCAAGACGAAGCGCTATTCGTCTGACCTGACGGATGAGGAGTGGGCCCAGGTCGAGCCGCTGATGCCCAGGCCGTCGCGGCTGGGCCGTAAGCCCTCGGTGGACCTGCGCGAGGTGCTGAACGCGATCCGCTACCTGGCCCGGAGCGCCGGGGGCTGGCGGATGCTGCCGGTTCACTTCGGGCCATGGCAAACGGTGTACTGGTGGTTCCGGCGCTTCGTCCGGCGCCTGCTGTTCCGGACCATCCACGACGTGGCCCTCATGCTGGATCGCGAGGCGGCGGGGCGGGAGGCAAGTCCCACAGGCGGCGTGCTGGACAGCCAGACAGTCAAGGCACCCTTTGCGGAGGTGCGGGGCTACGACGGAGGCAAGCGGGTGGCCGGCCGCAAGCGCCACGTCGCCGTGGACACGGACGGGCGGCTGCTGATGGTGAACCTCACCCCAGCCGACGTGTCGGACAGCGCTGGCGCACAGACAATCCTGACCGCTATTCGTCGCCGCTGGCCCTGGCTGAAGCACCTCTTTGCGGATGCGGGCTACGACCGGACGAAGCTGATGGACAAGGCCGGCTTCCTCGACTTCGTTGTCGAGATTGTCCGCCGGTCCGACCCCAAGGGCGGGTTCACGGTCCTGCCCCGGCGCTGGGTGGTGGAGAGGACCATGGCGGCACTGGCGCCGGGCGGGCTGCTGGTACTGGAGGGCTTCACCCCGGCGCAGGAGGGGCGGCGCTCCGGCGGGCCGCGTGATCCGGCGTTGCTGTGGTCGGTGGCGCTGGTGCGGGAGCACTTCGCCGGGCTGGAACTGCTGGAATGCCTGGAGGGGACGGTGCTGCTGGATGAAGGACCGAAGCACCAGGGGTATGCGGAGGTGGTGCGGGCGGTTTTGAGAAAGTAAGGCCGGGGGGAAGTATCCCCCCGTGCCCCCTTCTATTTTTGTGGTGTTTTCTGGTGCGCGTGTGGAATTGGCGCACCCCCAAACTTGAAGAAAAAAGATGGGGGTCCGGGGGACTTCCTTCCCCCGGCCTTTCTTTACCCCTTCGCCGAAGCCGCGAGCCACCCGCCCCCCACCACCAACGCCGCCGCGGCGGCCAGACGCGCGCTCAGTTCACCCTCCCCGGCCAGCAGCAGCAGCAGGGTGGAGGCCACGGGCGTGGCATAGGCCAGTGTGCCGAGCAGGCGGGGGTCGCCGCGCTTCATGCCGATATCCCACAGGAAGAAGGCCGCGCCGACCGGGCCGAGGCCCAGCAGCAAGGCCGAGATCCATTGCCGGGCATCCGGGATGACCGTCGTCTCGAAGCCCAGATGGGCCAGGGCGGCGAGGGCGGCGGAGGCGAGGCAGAAACCGGCCACAGCCTCGGTCGGCACGGCGGCGAGGCGGCGGGCGGTGACGGAATAAACTGCCCAGGTGAGGGCGGCGGCGGCGGCGCAGAGGAAGCCCGGCGCGGCGCCGGGCGGGAAGGAGGCGCCAGGGCCGACCACCAGCGCGCAGCCAAGAAAACCCAGCACGACGCCGGCCAGGCGCCGGGGCCCGAGCCGCAGGCCGAGGATGGGGGCCGAGAGAAGCACGATCAGCAGCGGCCAGAGATAATTGATCAGGCTGGCCTCCACCGGCGGAGCCCAGGCGAGCGCTGCGAAATAAAGGGCGTGATAGCCGAAAAGGCCGCCCACCCCATGGACCCAGGCGATCGGCGGCTGGCGCAGCGCGCCGAGCTGGCCCTGCACCGCCAGCCAGGCGAAGGCGAGGGTGCCGGCGGTCGCGAAGGCCATGGCGGTGACCTGCAGCGGCGGCAGCCCCGCCGCCCCGCGCGCGAGCAGGGCTAGGAAGGCCCAGAGCACCAGCGCGCCCAGGCCGGAGAGTGTCGCGCGGCTCATGGAACGCTTCCGGAGACCGCCGGGGCAACCGGGCATGGAAGGGGGCGTTGCCCCCGCGTCCCGCCGGGGCTTTCCGGCGCCATACCGGCATAGGAGTCGAGCAAGGTGGGTTTCCTGATCCGCACGGCCATTACGGCCGTGGCCTTCTACATCGCCGCGAATATCGTCACGGGGCTCTACTTCCCGAGCCTTCTGAACCTGATCATCGCTGCCATCATCTTCGGCGTGGTGAATGCCGTGATCCGGCCGATCGTGGCTACCCTTTCCCTGCCGCTGACCGTGCTTACCCTGGGGCTGTTCACCCTGGTGGTGAATGCGCTGATGCTCGGGATCACGGCGCTGCTCATGCCGGGGATGCAGGTGACTTTCGGGGGCGCCTTCTGGGGCGCGATCATCGTGTGGATCGTCTCCTGGCTGGCCAACAAGGTGATCGGCGACCGTGATTCGGCGGTGGCGCGGTAACCGTCACGCCGCCGGCAGGGGACGGTAGGGCAGGGGCGCGACGCGGGTGGCATGCCATGCGACGTCGCGCCAAACGTCCCCGGTGACATAGGGATCAGAGGCCCACCAGG
>DATCMG010000884.1:0-6187 GCA_036563555.1 Roseomonas sp.
GTCGGACGGCAGGCGGCGATAGACGAGCGAGACCTCCAGCGGGCGCTCGTCGAAGGGATAGGGATCGAGCGTGATCCGCGTCCCGTCGCGCGGCGTCATCCGCAGCTCGACGGAATCGGCGCCGCCGTCCGCATAGGAGCGCGGCACGGGCGCGAAGACCTCCTCGCGCGGCTCGCGCAGACACAGCGCCAGGGAGAGCAGGTCCCACACCTGCAGCAGCCGGTAGTTCACGAGGAAAGCCTCGCGCGGCAACGCGGCCAGGGCCGCCTCCTGCCCCGCCTCGTAGCGCGCCACGAAGGCCTGCAACTCGTCGGGGAGTTCGTCGCGCAGCACGCCCGCGGGCTGCGTGATCGCGCCGTAGCGGCCGCGATAGAGCCCGGTGCGGTGGCGCGATGCGAGCGCGCCGGCATAGGCATCGATGTCGGTCAGCCAGTCGATCGCCCAGCCGAAGGCGGCGAGCTGCGCCGCGTCGGTCCGCGTCTGGAAGAAGCTCGGGGAGGTCTTCGCCACGGGATCGTAGGCCGGCGCCGTCTCGTAGCGCAGCCAGCCGTTGTCGTGGGCCATGGCCGCCCGGATCGCGGACTCCCGCGGCTCCGGCCGCGCGAAGGCATCATTGCCCCAATGGGCGGCGAAGGCGCCCGACAGCTTGGCGTGATCGGTCTGATTGACGACGATCATCGATCCATCGTCGAGCTTGCGCACGATCATGGTCCCGCTCTCCCGCGCAGCGTTTGCCTGCGCGACTTGATCACGCGGAGCGCGAAGGGCTCAAGGCGAAAGTGCGTGCGGGGGAGGGGTGAGCGGGGCGCCATGCGGCGATCCCGCTATCCTCGCGGACGCGCGAGGATGATGGTGCCCAGGAGAGGACAGTAGAAAGCCTCGCCGGATCAGTAGCATCAC
Organism: Roseomonas sp.; assembly: GCA_036563555.1. GTDB lineage: Bacteria > Pseudomonadota > Alphaproteobacteria > Acetobacterales > Acetobacteraceae > Roseomonas. The sequence continues at coordinate 901 of DATCMG010000884.1, forward strand.
GCAAGGTGCGGGCGAATTGTGCTCCATTGATCGCAAAAGGAAATGTAGAAGGCCGCCCGCACGCCAGAGGGAAGCCCAAAAGAAAAGCCGCCCGGCTGGCTGGCACCCCGGGCGGCTCTCTGAATGCAATGCGAAAGGTCTCTCGCGGAACGGAACATGGGGCAGGGGCCCCCCTCCGGTCAATAGGCATCGTGGTCGATGGCCTCCTGATCGCGCTCGTCGGATCGCCCGCCCAGGCGCGCTGCTACCTGCGGGAGGCGCGCTCATGAGGGACGGTGACCAGCAGCAGGACCTCGATCGCTTCGAGGAGTTCCACCGCGCGGCGTGGGAGTGCGCCTTCTACGCGCAGCAGGCGATGAACTACGCGGAGATCGGCGACGTCACCGGCATGCGCCGCTCGCGCACGCTGGCGGAGGGCGCCGCGATCCGCATGGGGATCCACCTCACCGCCATCGAAGCCTCTTTCCCCGAGAGGAGGGCGGCGGCGTGAGCGGACCCATCATCATCGTAGTGCCGGGCGAGGCCGTGCCTTTCGCTCGCGCCGGCGGCAATGGACGGCAGCGGTTCACGCCGGCCAAGCAGCGCAACGCCATGGCGGTGATCAAGCAGATCGCTGCCGACGCGATGGGGGAGCAATCCCCCCTCGCGGGTCCCGTCCGCATGATCCTGCGAGCGACCTACGTCCCGCCCCAGAGCTGGTCGAAGAAGCGCATCGCGGACTCGCTGTGGAAGGCGACCAAGCCCGATGTCGACAACATCCTGAAGCTGGCCAAGGACAGCCTGAACGGCATCGTCTACCACGATGACGCCCAGGTGGCCGACCTCATGGCGCAGAAGCGCTATGGCGTCACGGCGAGCCTGACGATCACCGTTGAACCGCTGGAGGCGCGATGAACGTCTCCATGCTGCACCGCACGACCGCGAGACTCGCGTTCACGGCATTCGAAGACATCGACCCGACCGTCCACAAGGACTGGCTCCTCAAGGGGGTCATCGCCGGCGGCGAGACGTCCAGCTGGGTCGGCGGGCCCGGCCAAGGGAAGTCGGCGCTGCTGACGGATATCGGCGTTCACCTCGCGGCAGGGCGCCCCTGGCGCGGCTACCGCTGTCCCAGCCCGGCGGCGGTCGTCATCCATGCGCTCGAGAGAGGAGACCTGCTGAAGCGCCGCCTCGATGCCTACCGCCGAAAGTGGGGATTGGACCGCCTGCCGATAGCGGTGATCACGGAAGCGCTGGACTTCATGAACCTCTCGTCAGTCGCGAAGCTGGTCTCGACCGTCGAGGCGGTGGAGAACCACTACAACATGGGAGTCGGGCTGCTGATCATCGACACCTACGCGAAGGCCATTGCGGCCGGCGGGGGCGACGAGAACGCAGCAAAGGACCAGAACCGGGTCCTCGGGCACCTGCGGCAGGTGCAGGCGGCCACGGGCTCGCACATCGCCCTCGTCGGCCACACCGGCAAGGACGAGAGCAAGGGGGCCCGCGGCTCGAACGCCCACCTGGGCGACGTGGATGTCATGGTCCAGTTCAGCGGCGAGAAGGTGAAGGAGGCGAAGGTCACCAAGGCGAACGACCAGCCGGAAGGCAGGCTCACCGTCTTCGAGCTGGAGACGTACGAGTTCGGCCTCGATGAAGACGGGGACCCGATCACCACCTCCATCGTCGCCAGCGATACGCCGGACGCGGACGTCGTGACAAAGAGAGCGACGGTCTCGGCGAGGCAAAGGCTCGCACTCGATGCGCTCGATGCAGCGGTCGGCAACTTCGGGGAGGACCCGCCGGCCGACCTCGGCCTACCCGGAACCGTCAAGGCTGTCTCCTTCCAGCAGTGGCAGGAAGAGCTGCTCCGCCGGGATGTCCTCTCAGAGGACGATCCACACCTGAAATCGACCTACTACAAGCTGCGGAAGGACATGGCCGCGAAGCGCCTCATCGGCATCCGGGACATGCTCGCCTGGCGGGTCTGAGATGCTGGTAGCCCAGTAGCCCCCTCCTATAGAGGGGGCTACCGGCTACCTACCGGCCATCGGTAGCCGTGGCTACCAAATGGCTACCGGATGGCTACCGGCTACCGGGGTCTGGAAGGCCCGTCGGGGCTGTTTCTGCGTCCCCTATGAAAGGGGCGGTACACGCATCAATTCCTCTAACCGCACCATTAACGCGCGCGCGAGGCTTGAACATGGCCAGTGACTATGTGCTCCCCCACCGGCAGGGCCACGACTTCCCGAACACGTCGCGAAAGGTCCACATGAAGGTGTGGACGACGACCGGCGTCGAGGACGGCAAAGCGACGATCATCTCCGGGCTGGACCGGCAGGGGAGCTTCGTCTGGCGGGTCAGCTACTACGAGCCTGACCTGGAAGAGTACATCGTCGGCTGGACGGACGACCGGCGAGTCGCGGAGGAGTGGGCGGAGCTGTGGCCGCGCTCATTCGCGGCTGCAAAGGCCGCAAAGGTGACGCAACTCGGCGATGGTGCTGCGAAAACCTGATTGACATAGACCCAACTCCCCATCACATTTGTCTCACCGTTGGGAGAGACAGGTGAGAAGATGTCCGTCCATCGCAAATACGTTTCCTATCTGCGCGTCTCGACCGACCGGCAGGGCAAGAGCGGCCTCGGACTGGAGGCCCAGCGGGAGGCGGTGAGGGGCCACATGGCCGGCGGAGCCTCCTGGCTATGCGCTGAGTTCGTGGAGGTCGAGAGCGGCAAGCGGAACGAGCGCCCGCAGCTGGCGAAGGCGCTGGCCGCCTGCAAGGCCCACGGCGCCACGCTGATCATCGCCAGGCTCGACCGACTGGCCCGCAATGTCGCCTTCGTCTCGAACCTCATGGAGTCGGGCGTCGAGTTCGTCGCGTGCGACTTCCCCTCGGCCAACCGGCTGACCGTGCACATCCTGGCCGCCGTCGCGGAGCATGAGGGGCGGATGATCAGCGAGCGGACCAAGGCGGCCCTGGCGGCCGCGAAGGCCCGCGGGGTGAAGATGGGCGGGCACAGGGGGAAGGTCCCGACGGCCGAGCACCGGATGGCCAGCGCAGCCACACGGGCGGCGAAGGCGCAGGAGAGGGCTCGATCCCTTGCCCCGGTGGTCGCGGAGCTACGGGAGGCCGGTCACACCAGCCTGGAGCGGCTGGCGGCGGCCATGACGGAGCGCCGGATAGCGACGGCAAGAGGACAGGAGCGCTGGAGTCCCGAGCAGGTCCGTCGGCTGCTGGCCCGGATCTAAATCATCTTCCTATGTGTGCGAGAACTTGCCCCAAGAGTCGCTTGCCCTTGGGTGTGAGGAAAAATTCTACGTTGCGCCTGTCCTCGGCATTGGGAACGCTGTCCACCAGTCCTAAGCCAGCGCCGCCCTTGATTGCACGGGTCCGCTGGCCGATTTCCCCGAGCACACGAGAGGCACCCGGACGAGTCAGTCCTAATTGCTTTGCGTAGGCAGTGACCCCCAGCCCAGGGCGGAGCGCTACGGCCATAAAGGCTACAGCGTAGTTTGCTGACATGGAAGGCTCGACCGACCGGAATGCTTCAATGAAGGCGATGCCGCGGCCGAGTTTGCGGGCTTCATCGTCAGGGGGAGGCGGATAATTACCGTCGCTCATGGAGCATCCTGATCAGTGGTAGCAAGGGGGCGGTTCTTTGTAGGCCTTTGCGGAAGAGAAGGACAAGCGCTCCCTTGCCTCTTCCACGGTTGCCTGCCGCCCGACACAAACGTAGCTTCTACGCCAAGATAGGCGGCATCACGGACCTATGTGCAACCTCTACTCGCTCACCAAGGGCCAGCAGGCGATCCGCGAGTTGACGGGCGCCCTGCACGATCGGACGGGCAATCTGCCCCCCTTCCTGGCATCTTCCCAGACTACCCCGCTCCCGTCGTCAGGAACGGCGCCCAGGGCCGCGAGCTGGTCATCGCGCGCTGGGGGATGCCCTCTCCGGTGTTCGCCCTCAAGGGCCGTTCTACGGACCTTGGCGTGACGAACGTCCGCAACCGTGAAGTCGCCGCACTGGCGACGATGGCTGGGGGAGGCGAGCCGGTGCGTCGTGCCGTTCACCTCATTCTCCGAGTACGAGACCACTCCGGATGGCAAGAAGGCTCCGGTGTGGTTCGCACTGGACGAGAGCCGGCCGCTGGCGGCGTTCGCCGGCATCTGGACGAATTGGACGTGCGTCCGGAAGGTGAAGGAAGGAGAGGTCACCTGTGACCTCTTCGCCTTCCTCACGACAGATGCAAACGCGGCGGTGGGCTCGATCCACCCGAAGGCAATGCCGGTCATCCTTAGGACCTCGGACGAGATAGAGCAGTGGCTGACCGCACCTGCCGCCGAGGCGCTGGAGCTGCAGCGCCCGCTGCCAGACGATGCCCTGCGAGTTGTTGCTTGGGGAGAGAAGTTGGGCGCCCCTCCGGGCAGCCTGTGAGTGGAGGGGCAAGCAATTGGCCGAACCGACACCTCTGGAGTCCGCCTGGTTCGACGCTCATCCCGAGCGCGCATACCGCTGCCGCCCTGCCACCAAGCTGGAGATCGAAGCGTTGGGCATCCAAGCCCCAGCCATTTCCCGCATCTGGTGCATCGTGCGCCGCTCTGACCTGCATCGCGCCTTTGTCACCTTCGATCAGTCGGTGCGGCTGGATTGGTGGGTGGACGATGACCTGAAGCGACTGTTCGACCGACGCCGGCTTCCCACCCCCTGAGCCGCGTTGGGCTGGGACAATTACCACGCCATGAATCATTTCCGTCGGGGGCTGCAGAACGTGCGGTTTCATTCAGCAAGGCGGGAAAAGCGGATGGTATGGCTCGACATCAGCAGCGCCCCGCTCGATGACCGCTCGTGCGGGGCTGCTCCCTATGGAGCGTCACCCATTCGGCGTAGGAACACGACAGGCGCTGGGCGCTTGGTTCAGCGGCCACGGATGGATGCGCCCCCCATGCTCTCCGTGGCGGAATGGCCGGGGACAGGTCGCGCCCTATCTGTTCCCGAGCCTCCCCAACGAGGGCGTCAGGAGCAACCACATCGATCCAGAAGGTCTGGGACCGGCATCCCCGAGAGCAGCCGCAATCCATCGTCATCTCGGGGATGGCTGGCGTACTTCTATTGGCCCGCTGCGCGCGATCGCCAAGGAGCCAGGCTGGTGCCGGCGCAGTCGCCGACCCGCCACACGACGATCCGCTGAAAGTTTTTGTACTGTCGGGCTGGCGCTCACGCCGAACCCGGCATTGATCTTGGAGTTGATCGGCCAGGACGCTTGTTCGGTAGGTGCATATCTATCGACGGTTCCCAACGGGCAGCT
>DATCMG010000885.1:0-6078 GCA_036563555.1 Roseomonas sp.
ACCAGAGCTTTCCCAGCCGCCCCGTCACCCTCGTCGTGCCCTGGGCCGCCGGAGGCTCGACCGATGCCGTCGCGCGCATCCTGGCGGCGCGGCTGAGCCAGGACACGGGCAAGTCCTTCGTTATCGACAACCGCGCCGGCGCCAATGGCACGATCGGCTTCGCCTCCGTCGCGCGGTCCCGGCCGGATGGCACCACGCTGCTGGTCGGCACCATCAGCACCTATGCGATGGCGCCGCATCTCTACCAGCTTCCCTATGACAATGACCGCGCCTTCACCGGCGTCGGCCTGATCGCAGCGCAGCCGATGATCCTGGTGGTGCCGAAGAATTCCCCGGCGCGCACGCTGCGCGAGTTCGTCGATCTCGCGAAGCGCCCCGGCAGCAACATGACCTATGCCAATTCCGGCACCGGCAGCTCCACGCATCTGGCGACCGAGCTGTTCCTCCAGGCCGCTGGCGTCCAGATGAACGATGTCGGCTACCGCGCCGGCGCCCAGGCCGTGCAGGGCACGCTGCAGGGCGAGGTCTCGATGGTGATCCAGGCGGCCTCCGGCCTGCTGCCATTGATCCAGTCCGGCGAGCTGCGCCCGCTCGCCATCTCCTCCCGCGAACGCAGCCCGGTCGCGCCGGAAATCCCGACCTTCCGTGAGCAGGGCTACCCCGATTACGAGGCGGTGGAGCACATCGCCATCCTCGCCCCGGCCGGCACGCCGGCGCCGATCGTCGCGCGCATAAACGAGCTGGCCCGTGCCGCCATGACCGCGTCCGAGACGCGCGAGCGCCTGGCCGCGCTGGCGGTGACGCCGGAGACGCAGCGGCCGGAGGAATGGGCCGCCTACAACACCGCGGAGAACGCCAAGTGGCGCGAGGTGATCCGCTCGCGCGACATCAAGGTGCAGTAGCGCCGGCGGCAGCTTCGGGCTGCGCCAGGAGCCAGGTGTGGAAGGCGTGCATCGCCGGGGTTGCGATGCGCGATTTCAGGCGGGTCAGCCAATAGGCGCCCAGCGTAACCTCCGCTGCGAAGGGCCGCGCCAGCCGGCCCTGACGCAGGTCGTGCTCGAACATCCGCGCAGGCAGCAAGGCGACGCCTGCGCCCTGTACCGCTGCCTCCGCCATGGTCAGGGAGGAATCGAAAACGAAGCCGCGAATGGCCGGGCAGGGCAATTCCACCGTGGCAAACCACCGCGCCCATTCATCGGCGCGGTAGGAGCGTAGCAGGGTCTCCCGCACGAGGTCGGCAGGCTGTCGCAGCCGCCGGGCCAGGGCTGGCGCGCAGAGAGGCGAAAGCGGCGCGGCAAAGAGCCGCGTCGCCTCCGTGCCATGCCAGGCGCCGTCGCCGAAGCGGATGGCGTAATCCAATCCCTCGCCGGCCAGATCGACGCGGTTGTTGTTGGTCAGCAACCGCAGGTCCACGAAGGGATGCGCGGCGCGGAATTCCGACAGGCGCGGCAGGAGCCAGCCGGTGACGAAGGTGCCGACGGCGCCAAGCGTCAGCACCTCCCGCAGCCGCCCGCCCCCGAACCGCTCCAACGTGCCGCCGATGCGGCGAAAGGCATCGGTCAGCACCGGCAGCAGGGCCTCGCCCTCCTCCGTCAGGGCCAGCCCGCGTGGCAGGCGGCGGAAGAGCGGCACATCCAAGATTTCCTCAAGGCTCTTCACCTGATGGCTGACCGCGGCCTGGGTGACGCGCAGTTCCAGGCCTGCCCGGGTGAAGCTGAGATGGCGGGCCGCCGCCTCGAAGGCACGCAGGGCATTGAGGGGAAGGTGCGACACTGTCATGGAGTCATGGATTAGATTTTCTAGGGTCTTCTGCGAAGGATGATCATTTGCCGAAGCCCTGCCTGCCGCGCAATTTCCGCCCGTCAGAGGGAGACGAAGCATGATCGGCAGGCGGCGGTGGATGACAGGCGCGGCATTGGCGCTGGGCGGTTGGGAGGCCGGCGTGGCGCGCGCCAGGGCAGCGGGGCCGCAGGAGGGATTGTCGGCCGCCCTGGCCCGGATCGAGGCGGAGCACGGCGGACGGCTGGGTGTCGCCGTGCTCGACACAGGCACCGGGCGGCAGGCGGGACGCCGTTCGGAGGAACGCTTCCCCCTGACGAGCACGTTCAAGTTTCTCGCGGCCGCCTTCGTCCTGGCGCGGGTCGATCGTCAGGAGGAGAGCCTCACCCGCCGGATCATCTATTCGAGGGATTACCTGGTCCCCTATTCCCCCATCACCGAAAAGCATGTCGGCGATGGCGGCCTGACTGTCGGCGAAATCTGCGAAGCCGCAGTGACCCTCAGCGACAACACGGCGGGGAACCTGCTGCTCGACAGCTTTGGTGGGCCGGCTGGGCTGACGGCCTATACGCGTTCACTCGGGGATAGCGTCACGCGGCTCGACCGCCGGGAAACGGAGCTGAACGAGGCGGCGCCCGGCGACCCGAGCGACACCACCACCCCAGCCGCGATGGCGGAAATCCTGCGCAAGACAGTTCTCGGGACTGCGCTGTCCATTTCGTCCCGCGAGCAACTGACGGCCTGGCTCGTCGCCAACAAAACCGGGGACAAGCGGTTGCGGGCCGGCGCGCCAAAAGGCTGGCGGGTCGGGGACAAGACGGGCTCCGGCGAGAACAACACGACGAACGACATCGCCGTCATCTGGCCGCCTGGTCGCGCCCCGATCATCGTGGCAGCTTATTACACCGGGGCTCGCGCATCGGGTGACGAGCGGAATGCGGTTCTGGCAGAGGTCGGGCGGCTTGCGATGGAGGTTTGAGGCGGTCAGCTTCCGTCATTCAACAGGGCCGCTGGTATGATTTCTGACTCGGAAATGGGGCAGTCTGGCTAAGTCGGTTCGGATCTCGGGCGCCGCCCTCATCGTGACCCCCTCTTCGGATGAAGAGGGGGTCACGCCTGACAGCGCCAAGGTGTGACAGATGAGTTAGCGCCTCGGCTCGGCGGCCTTGGACTTCGAATAAGCTGTCATTCCAGCCAAAAGTCCGATCCCGGTGAGCAGCAGATATACGGTATGGGGTTCCGGCACCGGCACCGGCACCGGCACCGGCGAGATTTCCGCTCCGTTGATGCCGATCTGGAGCATCGAGACAGTATCGGTGCCGTCGAACCGCAACCCGGTGACGAAATTTTCCAAGCCACCCTCGATTCCGGTGATGCGGAACCGTTCGGCTGGAGCTGGAAAAGAGAATTCGACGCCTCCGACCAGCAGAGTGGCTGTCGAGGAGAAAGAATTTCCAAGAGGCAGGTAAAGCTCGAACTGATTGTCGCCGTAACCAGTCGGAAGCAGCACCGAGGTGAAGGACGGACCTGATTCTACCATATAGTCAAAGCCCGGGTCCGTTGCAGGGTCGATGAAGGTGATCCCTAGTGGCTCGAAGACAAATCGCTTTGCATTCCTCAGACCCTCGACCACCCTTCCGAGGAGTGGTTGTACGGGGGCGGTTGGAAATGGCGAAGAGGGTGGAAGAGCGGTGTTGGTGGTACCGCCCGGCGGTATATTCAATCCCTGGGGCGTGATGGTTACTTGGCCAGGCACCTGTGGTGGACTTCCGGCACGTTGTAAAATGTTTTGTGCGCTCTGCCGCTGGAATTGGTTTAGGGCTGGGTTGTTAACGGCGTTTCGTAGTATCTGGGCTTCTACTTGCGAAACTTCAGCATTTCCGAGGGGTGAAAAGAGTCGGCTGATTAGAGATGCTTGCTGAGTTGTTGTTACAGTCTGCCGCGTCTCAATTAGGGAAAATTCTCCAAATGCCTGACCATGCGCTTGCTGCGCGTTCAGACATAAGATGAAAATCACAAGAACTGGTAAGGCTCGCAGAGATCGTGCCTGCATAACTCACCTCCTGTGAGTAATCGCAGGCAAATCTTATACAGTCAGCTTGCCTGCGCCAAAATATAAGAGAAGCGGCTGAGGTGGCTCACAGTTATTTGCTTGTTGCGAGGTAAGTTTTCACTTCGTCGATTTTCGTTTTTCAACCGCCGGTTTTCATGCGCTGGTTTCCAGCCACTGGCGGTTCGCCATCAAATCCTACTCTTTCTTGATAAGTGCAATGATGCCGGCGATCTTCCGTCCTGACCTGTCCGCAGCCCCAAGACTTCTACCTGCTGCGCCGCCCCCGATCGCTCCACCCCCGAAAAATTTGACGCGGGGTCCGGGGAAGCCAAGGGTGCAACGCCCCCTTGGCCACGGCATCAGGCCTGGCGCGCCCGCCTCATCCGACCCCCGTCGGCCCGTCCAGCACGATCCGCACCCGCCTCGCCAGCTCGGCGCGGCCATAGGGCTTGTGGATCAGGTCGAACTCCGTGCCGCCGTCCTCATCGTGGTTGATGGAAGCGTCGGCATAGCCGGTGGTCAGCAGCACCTTGAGGCGCGGACGATGGCGGCGGGCCTCGCGCGCCAGCATCACCCCGTTCATGCCGCCGGGCATGATCAGGTCGGTGAAGAGCATGTCCAGCGGCCGGCCGCCGGCGATGAAGGCCATTGCCTCGTGCCCGCCATGGGCCAGGTGCACGGTGTATCCGAACTCCTCCAGGATGGCGCGGGCCAGTTCCGCGACCTCCGGGCGGTCATCCACCACCAGGATCGTCTCCGTACCCGGGCGTTCCAATGCGCGGGGCGCGGCGGGGCGGGGTGCCACCTCCTCCGCCGCCTCGGGGAAGTAGAGGCGCACCGTGGTGCCCTGGCCGGGCGCGCTCTCGATCCGCGCCGCGCCGCCGGATTGCTGCGCGAAACCATAGACCATCGACAGGCCGAGCCCCGTGCCGCGCCCTTCCTCCTTCGTCGTGAAGAAGGGCTCCATCACGCGGTTGAGGATTTCGGGCGCCATGCCGCTGCCATTGTCGGTCACGCTGATCATGGCGTAGCTGCCGGGGTTGAGTCTTGTGCCCAGCTCCGTGTCGTCCGCCGTCACGGCCAGGGCCCGGGTGGCCACCGTCACCACGCCGTCCGTCCGGTCGGCCAGGGCGTCGCGTGCGTTGATCAGCACGTTCAGAAGCGCGACCTCCGCCTGGGTCGGGTCGAGGCGGCAGGTGCCCAGGGTGGGGTCGAGGTCGAAGCGCAGCCGAACCGTGTCGCCCAGGCTGCGCGCGGCCATGTCCCGGATGCCCTCCGCCAGGGCATTCAGGTTGACCGCCCGCCCATCCAGCCGCTGCTTGCGGGAAAAAGCGAGGAGCTGCTGCGTCAGCGTCGCGGCGCGGTCGGCGGCGGCGCGGGCGGCGCCCAGGCTGCGCTTCAGCCTGGCATGGTCGGGCTCGGGCCGTGCGAGGCCGCTGTCGATCAGGTCGAGATAGCCGCGCATGACCTGCAGCAGGTTGTTGAAGTCATGCGCAATGCCGCCGGTCAGCTGCCCCAAGGCCTCCATCTTCTGCGCCTGGCGCAGCGCTTCCTCGGCGTCGCGCCTGCGGCTGATATCAAGCTGGGAGGCGAAGAAATAGATCAGCTCCCCTTCCGGGTTCAGCACCGGGGCGATGAAAAGGGCGTTCCAGAAGGTGGAGCCGTTCTTGCGGTAGTTCAGGATGTCGGTCGCGATTTCGCGGCGGGTTTCGATCGCGCGCCGAATCTCCGCCACCGTCTCGCGATCCGTGTCCGGGCCCTGGAGGAAGCGGCAGTTGCGGCCGATGATCTCGTCCCGGTCATAGCCGGTCATCCGCAGGAAGGCCTGGTTGGAGAAGACGATCGGGTTGTCCGGCTGGTTCGGGTCCGTGACGATCATCGGCATCCGTGTCATCTCGACAGCGGCAAAGAAAATGTCCGAATGGGTATCGGAGACGCCGCTGCCCGAGCCGCCGCGCACGGTCGGGCGGCTTTCGGGGTCGTTCAGGTCCAGCATGTCTTCAATGGGCTCGCCGGGCATCCGATCGGCGTCATCAGTCATTCGGCGGTCCAGGCGACGGGTCAGTTGAGGCACCTCGGTCAGATCGGCCCATCCAGCCGATCCGCAAGAGTATCGAGCGCGATGTCCTCAGGCGGCCAGGGCTTGCACCGCACGGGCGTTGCGCACCTGCACCAGGGTGAAGAGGCCAGCGGGCGGGCAGGGCTCCAGCGACTCGACCTCCGTATCCGAGTCCAACAGGTCCGAC
>DATCMG010000886.1:0-1711 GCA_036563555.1 Roseomonas sp.
GGCTTCGCGGGCCATGACCCCGGCTTCTCCGGGATCGACGATGCCGTGGCTTATCTCCGCACCGTCATGCCCCGCATCCCGCTGCCGGATGACGAGGCATGGCGGCGCTTCGCCGCGCTCACCTACAAGCCGGGCGAGGACGGCCTCCTCCACCCGCGCTGGGATACGCGCATCCAGCAGGCGATGGAGGCCGGTGGCGGGGCACCGGATCTCGGGCCCGCCTTCCTTGGGCTGCGGCCCATCCCGGCCATGCTGGTCTGGGGCGAGGCGAGCGAGTTCCTGGCGGCGGACACGGTGCGTGCCATGGTGCGCGACAAGCCGGACCTGGAGCTGATCACCCTCCCCGGCGCCGGCCATGCGCCCACCCTGGGAGAGCCGGAAATTGCCCGACCCCTGGACGATTTCCTGGACCGCCTTCCCTGATGCGTCCGGCCATGGCGGTGGCAAGCCTTTGCGGCATCGGCCGGCTGCGGCCTGCGCCCGGCACCTGGGCATCGGCGGCGGTGCTGCCGGCGGCGCTGCTCGGGCCATGGTGGTGCCTGGCCCTGGGGATCGGCTTCTCCGTGGCCGGGGTCTGGGCCGTGTCGCGCCTGCCGGAGGCGCAGGATGATCCCGGCTGGGTCGTGGCGGATGAGGCGGCCGGGCAATGCCTCGCCCTCGCCGCCCTGCCCATGGGCGCCTCGGGCTGGTGGGTGCTGGCGGGCTTCGCGCTCTTTCGGGCCTTCGATATCCTGAAGCCTGGCCCGGTGGGATGGGCCGACCGGATGAGTGGAAACCTGGGCGTGATGCTGGACGACATCTTGGCCGGCCTCCTGGCCGCTTCAGCGCTGCTGGCCCTGCGCGTGGCTGGCGCGGCAGGCTGATGCTTTCCCCTGCCATCCTCGACCAGGCTGCCGCCTTGCTGGTTCTGCTGCGCGCGCGGGGCCTGACCGTCGCAACGGCGGAATCCTGCACGGGCGGGCTGGTTTCGGCCGCCCTGACTGCGGTGCCCGGCTCCTCCGAAGCCGTATTGGGTGGGCTCGTCACCTATTCGAACAGCATGAAAATGCGGCTGCTGGGGGTGCCCGAGGAGGTTCTCACCAGCGTTGGCGCCGTGTCGGAGGCCTGCGCGCAGCGGATGGCCTCAGGCACCCTCCGGGCGACCGGGGCCGATCTGGCCATCTCCATCACCGGCATCGCGGGGCCAGGCGGCGGGAGCGCGGAGAAGCCGGTCGGCCTCGTCTATATCGGCGTGGCGCGGCGCGGGGGGGACCTCGTGGTGCGGCGCCATGTGTTTCCGGGAGACCGGGCCGGCATCCGGGCCGCTACGGTGGAGGCCGCGCTGCACATGGCCGCGGAGCTGGCACGAGCCAGTTAGAAGGGCAATCCGTTGCGGTTGCGATCCTTCATAGCGTTTGTTTGTTAGTGTTGCATTCATCTCACCGAAAACCCGCTATGGTCGCTCTTTATTTGAACGATGCGCGCTTTGCGCGAATCATGCGGATGGAAGCCTGTGGAGAACCAGAATGGACGGATTCGAGCGGGCGGGCTGCCGATGGCACAGCGCGCTCGGATACCGGACGCACCCGGCATGACGCCGATTATCCGCGCCGCCGGTCCGTCCGATGTGGCGGGGCTGGCTGCCTTGCTGGGTGAGATGCAGGCACATTACGGCGCGCCCGTATCCGAGGCCGAGGCCCAGGAAGCCGCGGAAGTGCTCTGCAGCCTGCCG
>DATCMG010000887.1:0-2515 GCA_036563555.1 Roseomonas sp.
GAGGCACGCTTCATCTTCCCATCACCTTGCCACCGAGGGCCTGCAGTCCTGGGAAGACCAGCAGCTTCACCCTCGAAGCAACAGGGGAACAACATCACAAATTCGTGATAATTGGCTTTCTTCGTTCAATTTTTCATCGAGTGTGGCGGTGCTGACGATTACTGGCATTGCCTGTATCCGCCTTGCTGGGCGGGCAGGGATATCACCCGGCCAACCTATTGGCTCGGCTTGCCTAGCCCCCGGCAATGCCCTTGGTGACGATGCCCGTCCCACCGCAATTCGTGCACTCATCGGCCCCGGCACGACCGCTGCCCTGACATTTCGGACAGACATCCTCACCCGTCCCCGGCGTTCCCGGCGATGCGTCGTCACCGGGATTGAGGCGCTCCGGGCCTGGTTTGCCCGCGCCCGGTTTTTCTTCAGGATTTTCCGCGGACATTTAGCCTCCCGTCACCAGGAATGGGCTGTGATAACGCCTTCCCGCCCTGTCTCGTTGCGTTGGACCGCCGGCCGCGCTTCCATGCGGCCCGAGAGGGCGTCCGGTGGCCTCGCCGCGCGGGATGTAACCGCGCGATCCACCGAGAGTTATCCGCCTCGCACGTCCTACCCGCCCTCGGGGGGTGCCCAGGAGGTATCAACGCCATGCAACAGCAGGTGACCGGGACCGACATCGCCCAGCCCATGCGCTATCTGGACAAGGCGATGACCGCGTTGCGCGACATGGGCCTGCCGGTGCCTGCGATTGGCACGGCGCAGGAGAACCCGATCACGGGGCTGCTGCAGAAGGTCAGCGACCTTGACCCGGATCGTGTTGCCCTGATCGCGCGCGTTCTGGTGCAGGCGACCACATTCAACGAAATGGTGCGCGAACAGATCCGCGCGGTGGAGATCGGCCAGCGATACGAGGACATCACCTCCTCCTTCAACTCCATCCGTGACGACGCGCGCGAAATGGTCAGCCAGGTCGAGGACGGGCGGATCAGCACCATGGAGCGCATGTCCAACATCTGGCAGAAGGTCACGCGTGGCGACATCGCGGACCGCTTCGACCGGATCCGCCGCACCTATGTCGAGGTTTCGCGCGACACGAAGGATCAGGTCGAGCGCGAGCACGCCATCCTCGAAGCCTATCGCGACTTCCGCGGCGCGCTGAAAGAGGCCGAGGTGATGGCCTATGAGGTGCTCCAGAAGGCGCAGGGGCGCCTGGAGACGGCGCGGCAGCGCATGGACGAGGCGTCCAAGACGGTGGAGGCCGCGGCCGGCGCCGCACCGCCGGAGCGCGCGCGCCTCGAACTCGCCCGCGACGAGGCGCTCCGCATCCTGCAGGCGGAGGAGGGTGTCTATCAGGTCGCCAAGGATCTCTCGGACAACCTGACCGTGTCCTACAACACCTCCGAGGTCATCATGGCCCGGCTGGTGCAGACGACCAGCGCCAAGGAGCGCGTCTGGCAGCAGTCGGTCGCCTTCTTCTCGACGAACGAGGCGGTGCTGACGGCCCTCACGGCCACCTTCACCGGCCTGCACGGCCTGAACGAGAGCACGCGCACGCTGGAGGGCATGAAGGAGGGCGTGAACCGCAGCCTGGACGTGCTGGCCGAGATCGGCGGCAAGGTGCAGGAGGAAGCGCTCCGCGCCGGCTATGGCCCGACAATCCGGGCCGATGCGGTGAAGCGCCTGGTGGATTCCGTCGTCTCCTACCAGGAGCGCTCGCGCGAGATCATCGAGGAGATGCGCCGCGAGGCCACGGCGAACAGCCAGGAGATCAGCCGCACGGTCGAGGAGGCGAAGCGCCGCCTCGCGCGGCTCGCGCGGGAGGGCACGGCGCTGCCCGCGAATGCGGCCTGAGGACGCGGCTTCGGTCCCGTCCACCGGGAAGCCGCCGCCCGGGGGCGCTCGCATCGGCGGCCCCGGGGGAGCCGTCGCGCAGGCACCTCTCGACGAGACGATGCTGGCGATGGATGTGGTGGATACGCTCCGCCACGCCGAACGCCTGGTCGAGCGCGAGTTGCAGGGCGATGAGCGCCAGGACCAATTAAAGCGGCGCCTGCGCGAGATCTATGCCACCCAGGGAATCGAGGTTCCCGATCGCATCCTGGAGGAAGGCGTCACGGCGCTGGAGGAGCAGCGCTTCGCCTATCGCCCGACGCCGCCCTCCTTCTCGCGCAGCCTGGCCAAGGCATGGGTGACGCGGGGGCGGTGGGGCCGTAGCCTGATCTTCGCGCTGGGCGCGGTATTGCTGCTCGGCGGCGGCTGGTGGTTCGGCGTGCATATTCCCGCAGAGCGCGAGCGTGTCGCCCAGCAGGAGGAACTCACCACCGGCATCCCCGCCGCGCTGCGGGCCGAGCGTGAGCGGGTCGCCGCCACGACCCAGGCCCCGGAAGTTCTCGCCCAGGCCGATCGGCTGGTGACCGAGGGCGAGGCCGCGGCCCGGGCCGGCGCCCTGGCCGACGCGCGCGACCTCTTGGCAAGGCTGCAGACCCTGCAGCGCGGGCTGGCGCAGGACTACACGGTCCGG
>DATCMG010000169.1:0-6671 GCA_036563555.1 Roseomonas sp.
GCCCGGCCAGCCGCATTCCCGCACCGACGGAGCCTGAGAGCCGCAGGTCAGTATCGAAGCTGCCGCGCAACAGGTCGCTGGAGACCGGCTGCAGGTTCTGGCCGCTCACCGTCAGCTCGATCGGCTGTCCTTCGGCGAAGGGCCGCAACTCGCCCCGTGCGGTCAGGGTGCCCGGACCGGCCCGGGCGGTGATGGATTCCACCACGATCCGGTCCATGTCGCCGCGAATCGTGCCCTGGATGTTGCGCAGGGCTACCCCGTATTCCAGATTCCGCAAAAGGCCGCCCGACAGGCGGGCTGTGCCGGAAACCTGCGGCGCGGCGACCGTGCCGCCCGCCCGCGCATCGATCGCCACCGTCCCGGCCACCCGGTTCGCGCCGCCCAGCAGGAAGGGGGCAGCCAGCACACCCACATCCGTCGTGCCGCGCAGTGTGGCGCTGAGCGGGCCTTCAAAGTCGCTGGGCAGGCTGGCCTCAAGGGTGAGCCGCAGAGCGGTGCCGAGGCGGAGCTCCGCGTGGGTTTCCACCGACTCACCACGCATCCGCACCGTGGCCTCCAGCGTGCCGGCGGGAAGCCCACGGGCCCAGGGCTCCCCAGCCCGCAGCCCGGTGCCGCGAAGCTCCCCCTCGATCCCCGGCCGCGCCACGGGGCCGGAAACCCGCACCTCGCCCGAGATCACGCCGGAGAGCGACGGATCGGGCACGAAAAGATTGACCATGGAGAGCGGCAGGCTGGCCAGCGTGGCGCGGAGGTCGGCATTGTCCGGCCCCCAGCGCCCGGCGATCCGCACCGTCCCGCCCGGCCGTCCCTGAAGGGAGAGCCCCGCAGTGGAGAAGCTCCCATCCGCCCCCATCACGATCGTCGCCGGCGCGCTCAGGCGGATCCCGAGGCCTTCCCGCGCCACGTCGAGTGCCGACAATTCAACGCGCTTGTCCGGCTGGTCCAGCGCGAGGCGTGCCCGAAGCGTCGCGCGGGCATCGAGGGCGCGCAGGTCGCCCTGGAGGTCCAGGGCGGCGTCGGTGCCGCTCGCCTGAACGGTGCCGTTCACCGTCTGCCCGCCGGCGCGGAGGTCGGTCGCGCGGATTTCCGCCTCGATACCCTGGCGCTGGGCGCCTTCCGCGCCGCGCGGGTCGAGCTTGGCCGAAACCCGCAAACTGCCCCCGAGCGGCGTGCCGGCGATCGGAGAGAGGGGGCCGAGGTCCGCCGCCTCCAGGAGCAGTTCCGCCTGGGCAAGCATGCGGCCGATATCCACCTCACCGCGCCCTTCCAGGCGGGCCGGGCCGAGGGAGGCGCGCAGGGTCTCGATGCGGACGCGGTCGCCCTCCTGCGCGGCCCGGGCCTCGGCGGTGAGCGGCAGGCCCTGAAGGCGCGCCGAAAGATTGAGGCTACCCGCCGGCACCGTGGCGCGGGGCAGTGCGGCCTCAAGCCGCAGCGCTTCGAAGCGGCGCCCATAGGCCTCCAGCCCCGGCGACTCCGCGGTCAATGCGACCGCCGGATCGGCTGCCGGGCCGGTCACGCGGGCCTGCGCCTGCAACTGGCCCTTCACCGGCACATTCGGGATGTCTTCCGCCGCCAGGGAGGCGTTCAGCGTCAGGTCCAGCGTTTCGCCATAGGCGCCCTCGGCGCGCAGGGTCAGTGCCCGGCCCTGTACCACCAGCTCATGCACGCGCTGCTGGTTGGCGCGCAGCAGGATGGTCGGGGCGGGGCCGAGCAGGCCAGGTGCCGGCTCCGGCAGGCGCGGATCATGGATCGTTGCCTCGACGCGCAGCTCGGGTGCGGCCGTCGTGCCGGTGACGGTGCCGCGCGCGTCGATGGCACCCCATCCGACCACCTCCGGCACCAGGCCGGCCAGGGTGCTGGCATCGTTGACCCGGGTGTCGAAGGCAATGTCCAACGTCTCCCCGACCAGCCCGCGTGCTTCCACGGCGGCCGCCGCGGTCTCCACCCGTGCGTGCTCGATGCGGGTCGCACCGCCCTCGGCCGGGGTGGTGCGCAGATCGAAGCGCAGCGCGGCCACTTGCGCCGGCAGGAAGCCGCCCAGCGCCGCATCGCCCGAGGCTTCCAGCCCGACGCCGCCGCCTGACGGCAGGCTGACCGTGCCCCGCCCTTCGACCCTGGCTGTCTCTCCCATATCGGCGGAGAGGGTGAAGCCCGCCCCCGTCGCCGGCCCGTCCAGGGCCAGGCGCAGCCGCGTCGCCTGCTCGGGCTTGCCGAGAAGGGCGGCGACGAGCCCACCCCGCGCCTCGTCATAGGTCAGGTCGATCTTCACCCGGTCGCCGGGCGCCAGGGCAAGATCCAGGTCCAGCGCGCCGGGAGCATCAAGCCTGCGCCCCTTGGCACCGAGGAAGGCACCATCCGCCCCAAGCCGCCCGCCCGCTTCGAGAGAGAGCGTGGCCGGGAAGCCGGCTACTGCCTCGCCCAGCTCGATCCGGGGCAGGGCGACGCGCTCCAGCGCGACCTCGACGGGAAGCTGCGGCAACTGGGGCAGGAGCGGCCCGGAATCGGTGGTTTCGGGTGGCGGCGCTGTCGGGTCCGGCACGGGCAGGCGGCTGAAGGCAACGCGGCCGGCGGAAAGTTCGGACACCCGGAATTCGCCCGAGGCGAGGCGCAGCAGGTCCAGATCGAGCGCGATATCCTCGATGACGAGGTAGGGGCCCTCGGCATCCGAAAGCACGACCCGGTCAATGCGCGGCGCGGCCGGCAGGCCGCCATGCAAATTCTCGATCGAGAGGCCGGGCACGAAGCCCATCGCCAGCCGTGCCAATGCCTCCTGTCCCGGCCGCACGTTCAGCGCGACCCACCCACCCGCCAGCAGCAGGATCGGCAGGATGACGACGATCCCGAGAATCGACAGAAGAACCCTTCGGACCCAGCGCATCAGAAGGCCTGACCGATGCCCACGTAGATCCCGTATCCCGAGCTGCCCGGCACCTTGGAGAGCGGCAGGGCCACATCCGCCCTGATCGGCCCGATCGCAGTGGAGTAGCGGAAGCCAACCCCCGCGCCCAGCCGGAGGTCACTGAACCCGGAAGCTGCGCTCTCCCCCACACTGCCCGCATCGACGAAGAGGGCAACGCCGTAAGGGCCGGAGATCCGCTGCCGAAGCTCCACGCTGCCTTCCAGCAGGGAAAGCCCGCCGCGCGGCGACTGGTCCCGCCGGCGCGGGCCGATGCTCTGGTAGTCATAGCCGCGCACGGAGCCGCCGCCGCCCGCATAGAAGCGCAGATGCGGGGGAATGGTCCCGGCCTCGGCCCCCGCCAGCGTGCCGAAGCCAGCCCGCAGGGCGAGGATGCTGCCCTTGTCGCCGCGCAGGTCGAAATAGGCGCTTCCTGTCCCCCGGATCCGGACAAAGGTCGCGCTGGAGTCGCCGAAGGAGGTGGTGGGCGAGACGAGCAGGTTCGCCCGGTAGCCCCGGGATGGATCCAGCACATTGTCCGTGCCGTCGAAGCGTGCCCCGAGCGGCAGCGAGACGAGGGCGTAGCGCAGGTCCTGGTCAAGTTCCGAGGTTTCGCCGATTTCGGCCGCGATGCCCGCCGAAAGTGTAAGGCGCGGGTCGATCTTCCGCTCCAGCGAGAAGCCGGCGGTGATCGCATCCCGGTCATAGGCCAGCAGCCGCTCCCGCAGGATGGCGATGTCGGTCACGGCGGTCGCGTTCAGCCCGGCGAACCAGGGCTGCCGGAGATTCGCCGAAAGCCTGTAGCCCGTGTCGCTGATGCCGCGCTGGGTGGTGCGGGACACCTCGCCCTCGATACGCAGCCGTTCCGCCGCCCCGAAAAGGTTCCGATGCTCCCAGTAAGCCCGCAGCGTCGGCCCATAACGCGTCTCGTAGCCCGCGGTGCCGCCGATGGCGCGGAAGGGGCGCTCGGCCACAAGGAAGGTGACGGGCAGCCGCCCATCGGGGTCCAGCCGCTCCCCCGTGCGGGCGCGCACCGTGCCGAAGACGCCGAGCGCCAGCACCTCGCGGCGCACACGGTCCAGCTCGCGTGGGTCATACACCTCCCCAGCCAGCACGCCGGAGGCGCGGCGCAGCAGGGTCGGATCCACATTCTCCGAACCCTCGACGACCGGCTGGGCGAAGCGGGCGCGCGGGCCGGGCTGGACGAGGTAGACCACCTCCATCGTCTGCGCGTCATGATCCACCGTGATCTCGCGGCGGGGCACGCTGGCGAAGGGATGCCCGGCCTCGCGCAGCCGGGTCAGCACCGTCTCCTGCGCGTTGTTCACGGCCTCGGCCCTGGCCGGGTCGCCAGGGCCGAGCCCGGCTACCTCGCCGGCCTCGGCAATGTCCACATCCACGGCGGAGGGGCGCAGAGTCGCGGTCGAGATACGGTAGAGCGGACCCGTTTCGGCGCTGATCACCACCGGCACCGGGTCGGGCCCCCGGTTCTGGAGACGGAGCGCGAGGTTCGGCGCGTCGGGCGGCTCGCCGGCGAGCGTCACGCGCGGGATGCCGACGTAATAACCCTCCGCGCGGAGCGCCAGGCGAAGGTTGTTCAGGTCCTGCAGGGCGCGGGCGACCAGCCCGTCAGCGCTGGTCGGCACATTCTCCCGCAGCCGCCGCAGGACGGAGACGCTTTCCATGGCGGAATCGAGCTGGGCATTGCCGGTCGGGGTGAAGGTCACGTCATAGGGGCGGACCGGACCATCAGCGTCATCGGCCTCTGGCGCGGCCGCCGGGCGCGCCTCATCCGAGGCCGCGCCCGGCGCGGTCGGCCCTCCCGCCGGCTGTGCCAGGGCGGTGCCGAGCAGCAGCAGGGGAATCAGCGCAAGTCCGGGGTGGAGGGAAGACAAAGGAAAGGCTAACTCCTCAATCCATGGATCACGATCTCGCCGAGACCCTCACGCGCTGGCGCCGCCACCTTCACGCGAACCCGGACGTCACGAAGGAAGAAGGCCCCACGGCGGAATTCGTCGCCCAACGTTTGCGTGAACTCGGCGTGACCGAGATCGAAACGGGGATCGGCGGCCATGGCGTGGTGGCCACGCTCCGGCGCGGCGGCGGCAACCGCAGCGTTGGCCTCCGCGCCGACATGGACGCCCTGCCGATCCAGGAGGCGAGCGCCCAACTTGCCTATCGTAGCACCAAGCCTGGCGTAATGCATGCCTGCGGGCATGACGGGCACACCACGGCCCTGCTGGGCGCGGCCGCCCTGCTGCTGCGGGACGAGAGCTGGTCCGGCACCGTCCGGCTGGTCTTCCAGCCGGCGGAGGAGGGCGGCGGCGGCGCCCGCGCGATGGTGGATGATGGCCTGTTCCAACGCTTCCCGATGGACCGCATCTTCGGCTGGCACAACTGGCCCGGCCTGCCCGTCGGCACCATCGCGGTGCATGATGGCCCGGTCATGGCGGCCGGCCGCCGCTTCCTGATCTCGATCGAGGGCCATGCCGGCCACGCCGCGCTCCCGCATCTGACGCATGATCCCATCGTCGCGGCCGGCCACGCCATCGTCGCCTGCCAATCCATCGTGGCGCGCAACCTCGATCCGCTCGATTCCGCCGTGGTCAGCCTGACCACCGTCGAGGGCGGGGAGGCCTGGAACCAGATCGCCGGGCAGGTCACGATCCGCGGCTCCATGCGCTTCCTGCATAATTCCACGGGAAAGCTGATTGAGGACGGCCTGCACCGGATTGCCCGCGGCCTGTCCGAGACCTTTCAGGTGAAGGCCAGGGCCGAGGTGCTCGGGGGGGTCGACGCCACCACGAACCACCCGGCTGAGCGCGACCTGGCTGCCGTGGCCGCCTCGGCCGTCGCGCCGGTGCGCCGCGACCTGCCGGCGGCGATGACGGGCGAGGACTTCTCGGTCTTCCTCCAGAACGTGCCCGGCGCCTTCGTCTGGATCGGCAATGGCCCGGCCGAGGGCGGACGGGAGCTGCACAACCCGAATTACGACTTCGACGACCGGGTGCTGCCCACCGCCAGCGGCTTCCTGGCGGAAACGGCGAAGCGCGCCCTCTCGGCCGGCTAGGCGCGAACTTATGGCCCTGCCGGTCTCCCTCTCCGGTCATGGGCTGAAGCCAGGCTTCCGCGATACCGCGCTCTTCGCGCCGCGGCGCGTCGTGCTGATGGCGGATCCCGCGCTCCCCGCCTCGGCGATCCTGGCGCGGAACCTGGCGGCGGGCGGGTTCAAGGGCGCGCTGCACGCAGTCGGGGCCGCTTGGCCGGGCCTGGGGCATGCGGCGGAGCTGGATGCGCTACCCGCCGGGCCGGAACTCGCCATCCTCTCCCTTGCCCCTGAGGCGATCGAGGGGGCAATGCAGGCCCTGGCGGCGCGGGGCTGCTTCGCCGCCGTCGTGCCGGGCCCGGCGCCGGGCCTCGCGGCCATCTGCAAGAGGACAGGCGTGCGGGCCCTTGGCGAGCACTCCTTCGGCCTCTGCATCCCGCGCCTCGGGCTGAACGCCTCGCTCTCGCATATTGCGGCCCGGCCGGGGCGGCTGGCGCTGCTCTGCCAGTCCTCGGCCCTGGCGCGCGCGGTGATCGACTGGGCGGAAGGCGATGCGGTGGGCTTCACCCTTATCGCCGGCATCGGCACCAATGCCGATTACGGTTTCGGCGGTGGGCTGGACTGGCTGGCGCGGGATGCCGCCACCGGGGCCATCCTTCTGGATCTCCGGCGCATCAAGGACCGCCGGCGCTTTATCTCCTCCGCTCGCGCCGCGGCGCGCAGCCGACC
>DATCMG010000904.1:0-5350 GCA_036563555.1 Roseomonas sp.
GAACAGGATCACGTCAGGCCGCACGGCGATGGTGCGCGCGATGCAGAGCCGCTGCTGCTGGCCACCCGAGAGGCCCATGGCGGAGGAGTGCAGCCGGTCCTTCACCTCCGGCCAGAGGGCAGCGCGCGTCAGGGCCCATTCCACGCGCTCCTCCATCTCCGCGCGGGAGAGCTTCTCGTGCAGGCGGATGCCGAAGGCGATGTTCTCGTGGATCGTCATTGGAAAGGGGGTGGGCTTCTGGAAGACCATGCCGACCTTCGCGCGCAGCGCGTTCAGGTCCAGCTCGGGGTCGATGATGTTTTGCCCTTCCAGCATCACTTCGCCCTCGGCCCGCTGGCCGGGGTAGAGGCTGTACATGCGGTTCAGCACGCGCAGCAGCGTGGACTTGCCGCAACCGGACGGGCCTATCATTCCTGTCACCTGCCGATCCGGAAGATCAAGCGTGATGCCCTTCAGGGCCTTGTTCGTGCCGTAGTAGAAATCGAGGCTCCGGATCGCGATCCGCGCCGGGTTCATCATCGCGCTCGATCGCGCCGCCATGCCGCCGAAGCTGCCGGAGGCCTGCTGCGCTGCCCTGGCGGTGCCGGAACCCGCCGCGGCCTGGGCGAATTTTTCGGGGGCGGCGGCTTCGGTGCCGGTGTTCTGGTTCATGGCGTTCCCCTATCGGCGCGCACGCAGCACGGCGCGCGCCAGGATGTTCAGGCCAAGCACGCCCAGGGTGATGATCAGCGCCCCGGTCCAGGCCAGGGTGATCCAGTCCTCATAGGGCGAACCGGCATAGGAGTAGATGGTGATCGGCAGGCTCGACATGGGCTGGGACAGGCTCACCGACCAGTTGAGATTACCGAGGGAGGTGAAGAGAAGCGGCGCCGTCTCGCCGGCCACCCGGGCCACGGCCAGCAGAACGCCGGTGATGATGCCGGAGATGGCGGCACGCCAGCAGACCAGCACGATCATCTTCCATTTGGGCGCGCCGAGGCCGATCACCGCTTCCCGCAACGTGTTCGGGATCAGGCGCAGCATGTCCTCGGTCGTGCGGACCACGACGGGGATCACGATGATCGCCAGCGCCACGACGCCCGCCCAGCCGGAGAAGCCGCCGAAGGGCAGCACCAGGAACTGGTAGACGAAGAGGCCGATCAGGATGGAGGGAGCGGAGAGCAGCACATCCGAGACGAAGCGCACTGCCTGGCCGAAGCGGGACTCGCCCGCATATTCCGCGAGATAGGTGCCGACCAGCAGGCCGATTGGCGTGCCCAGCAGGGTGGCCATCGCCACCTGGATGAGACTGCCGATGATCGGGTTCAGCAGCCCGCCATCCGAGCCCGGCGGCCGCGTGACCTCGGTGAAGACGCCGAGCGAGATGCCGCCCGCGCCCTTCACGACCAGCGTGGCAAGAATGGAGATGAGGAAGAGCAGGCCGAGGCCGGTGGCGACCATGCAGAGGATGCGGATGATCGCATCCGTCCGCGCCCGGCGGCGCCCAAGGGCGGCCGAGGCGCGATGATCCTTCGCCCGGCCGGGAATGGAGGAGGCGGTGGTGGCGGACATGGCGTTCAGGCCTTCAGCCGCGAGCGGAGCAGCCAGCGCGACAGCGCGAGCACCGCGAAGGAGATGACAAAGAGCAGGAAGCCGAGCGCGAGCAGGGAGGAGAGCTTGAGGCTGCCCGCCGCGCTCTCGCCGAATTCCAGCGCGACGATGGAAGCAATGGTGTTGCCCGGCCCGAAGACGGAGGCGGTGATCCGGTTCGCGTTGCCGATGACGAAGGTAACCGCCATCGTCTCGCCCAGGGCGCGGCCAAGGCCCAGCATGATGCCGCCGACCACGGAGACGCGGGTATAGGGCAGCACGACCCGCCGCATCACCTCCCACCGCGTGGCGCCGAGGCCGTAGGCGCTTTCCTTGAAGACGCCAGGCACCTGCAGGAACACGTCGCGCATGGTGGCCGCGATGAAGGGCAGCACCATGATCGCCAGGATCAGCGCGGCGGTGAACAGGCCGGTGCCGAAGGGCGGGCCCTGGAACAGATCGCCGATGACCGGCAGCTCGCCCACCGTGTCGATGATCGCGGGCTGGATGGTGCCCGCCATGATCGGCACGATGATGAAGAAGCCCCACATGCCGAAGATGATCGATGGCACGGCGGCCAGCAGCTCGATCGCCGTGCCCACGGGGCCGCGCATCCATTCGGGCGCCAGCTCGGTCAGGAAGAAGGCGATGCCGAATGCCAGCGGCACGGCCATTACCAGCGCCAGGATCGCGGTCATGATCGTGCCGTAGATCGGCACCCCCGCCCCGTAGATCTCCTGCACCGGATCCCATTCGGTGGAGGCGATGAATGCGGCGCCAAAGGCCCGGAAGGCCGGCAGCCCGCCCAGGAACAACTCGATGATGATGGCCCCGAGCAGCAGCAGCACAAGCACCGCGGAGGCGCGGCAGAGAAGCGCGAAGACCGCGTCGCCGGTGCCGCTGCCCCGCTTCGTCACGGGGCGCGGCGGGGCGGCTGAGAGGACTTCTGGAACGGCGACCTGGGCCACGCGGTCTTCCTTGGTTCAGGGTCGCCCGATGGCGCGATGCCGCCGGGCGGATTGGCTCAGCCCGCCCTTCTCAGCGAGCCGGCCAGACGGGCTGGCCGTTTACCTGGATCTGCCCCCAGGCGGAGCGGACGGCGTTCTGCACCGTCTCCGGCAGGGGGATGTATTCCAGCTCCCGCGCCGCCGCGCCGCCATTCGTGTAGGCCCAGTCGAAGAAGCGCATCACCGCCGTGGTCCGCGCCGCGTCGGCCGGATTGGTCGGCAGCAGGATGAAGGTGGGCGAGACGATCGGCCAGGAGGTCGGGCCCTGCTGGTCGATGATGCTGGCGGCGAAGCCCGGCACGCTCCAATCGGCATTCGTGGCGGCGGCCTGGAAGGATTCCATGCTGGGCTTCACGAACTGGCCGGCCTTGTTGCGGAGCTGGGCGGTGGCCAGGCGGTTGGTGGAGGCATAGGCGTTCTCGACATAGCCGATGCCGCCACGCGTGTTGCGGACGGTGCCCGCCACGCCCTCATTGCCGCGGGCACCCGCCCCCGTGCCCCAGCGCACCGATGTGCCGGCGCCGACGCGCTGCTTCCACTCCGCCGAGACGGCGGAGAGATAGGAGGTGAAGACGAAGCTCGTGCCCGAGGAGTCCGCCCGGTAGACCGGCGCGATCGCCAGGTTCGGCAGGGTCACGCCGCTGTTCAGCTCGGCGATGCGCGGGTCGTTCCACTTGTTGACCTTGCCCATGTAGATATCGGCCAGCAACTCGCCGGTGAGGCGCAGTTGGTCCTCGGCAACGCCCGGGATGTTCACGATGGGAACCACGGCGCCCATTACCGTCGGGAACTGCATCAGATTCCCCTCAGCCAGTTGCTGCTGGGTCAGGGGCGCGTCGGAAGCACCGAAATCGACGGTCCGGTTGCGGATCTGGTTCACGCCCGCGCCCGAGCCGACGGACTGGTAGTTGAGCTGGATCCCGGCCGCCTTCGCCCCCTCGCCCCAGCGCTGGTAGACGGGGTTGGGGAAGGAGGCGCCAGCCCCCGTGATCTGGACGGGCTGGGCCAGGGCCGGGGTGGCGGCGAGGGCAACAAGGCCCGCCAGGGCGAGGCGACGATGGATCACCGGAAGGTCTCCGCGGTTTCGGCCGGGCCTTACGGCCGGCGGGGGCCTTCTAGGGCCGGGCCGCGACGTTCGCATTGCAGTTTAATGACCGATCGGTGACAGCTCCCGCCCAAAGAAAAAGGGCACCTCCGGGTGAGAGGTGCCCCTGCCCATCCGAAGGATGGCGCGAGTTACATGCGCCGCCCGCCCCGCAGCTTCGGCCAGAGCGCCGCCAGCGCGATCCCGCCCAGCGCCATCAGCGGCGCCGCCTGGGTGGTGAAACCGCTGACAGCGGATTGCGCGGCGCCGGTCAGCGCGACATTCCGCACGGCCTGCGCCTCCATCTCCTCCCGCGCCTTGGTGTTGCGCGAGGCGAGGAAGATACAGAGGCCGGCCAGGATCAGGTCCACCACCATCACCAGCAGCGCGGAGACAACCGGCCCGAAGCTGTTCCGCGCGGCGTGCCACCCGAGGACATGGAGCATGACGAAGGCAGCCAACCCCATCAGGCCGGCTGCCGCGTAGAAGGCCATGCTCCTGGCGGTCGCATTCACCTTCGCCTTGAGGCGGCGGCCTTCCGCCTGCGCCGCCATCCCGACCAGGCTGAAGGTCCGCAGCATCCCCCGCCCTCCTTCAGCGGCCGAGGATACGCGCGAGGATGTAGCCGACCGCCGCCGCGATCAGGATCGACTGCGCCGGGCGCTCCCGCACGCGGTCGGTCACCGCCTCATATTGCACCGTCGCGGTGTCTGCGGCCTTGGCGGCGTAGCCCTCGGCGGCGTCCATCGCCTGGGAAAGATACTTCTGCCGGTCGGCGTAGAGTTCCTCCACCTGCCGGCGCAGTGCGGCGATCTGCTCGCTGGCGGTGGCTGCGGCGTCGTTGACGGTGCTGGCCGCCTCGTCAACGGCCCTGCCTGCCTCGGTATTCGCGGCCATCGGTCCCTCCTAGGACATGTCTCGGTCCCCACGGCAACGCGCCCCTGGCGGGGCGGTTGCGCGCCCGGCACAAACCCCTGCGCCGGAGGCGCGGGGCCTGCCCGGAGCAACTGGCCGGTGCGTTCCGGCGTTCGCAAGGGGTGACCGGGCGCATCAAGCCCGGCGAGAGGAGCGGAACCCATGCGCATCGGCCGGATCTCGCTGATGGTCCTCCTGGCGGCCCTGATTGCGGCGCCGGTGGCTTTCGCGCAGCTCAATGCCGTCATGGAAGGCGCGGACCTGCTGATGGCCGCCTTCGGGCCGGGCGACTTCCAGACGGCCTCCCTGCCCCGATAAGGGCGGCCGTCCTCAGGAGGACATCGGGCGCGGCGCCGGGTTGTCCCGCACGGGGAAATGCACGGTCCACCGTGTCCCACCCCCTTCGCCTTCCACGCGCCCGCCGACGAGCGCCCCGCCGAGTTGCTTCGCGAAGCCTTCCATGAGCTGGATGCCAAGGCCGCGTGGCCGTACCGTGCGGTCCGGCAGGCCGATGCCGTCGTCCCGTACCGTCAGTGTCACCTCGCCCCTCTCGGCCGAGAGGCAGAGCCAGAGCGTGCCGCGCATGTCGTCGGGAAAGGCGTGCTCCACCGCATTGCCCACCGCCTCCGTAACCAGGAGGGAAAGGGAGACGGCCTGGTCGGTGGAAATCGCGATATCGGCCACGTCCAGCCGCAGCGCGAGGCGCTCCCCGGGTGATTCGTTGTGCGAGGCGAATTGCTGGTTCGTCAGCTCCGTCAGGAAGGGCAGAAGCGAG
>DATCMG010000170.1:0-3366 GCA_036563555.1 Roseomonas sp.
CTGATGTATGTGCGCGAGGACGGGGAGGTGCGCGGCTCGGCGCTCTCGCGCGAGTTGCCGCATGGCGTGCCAGGGGCGATGCTGCTCCGCGAGATGGGCTTTCCGCACCGGGTGGTCCACACGGTGGCGACCCACGCGCACAACCAGCCCTTCCACGGCACCAACGCGGAGGCCTGGATCCTCCACTACGCCGATTTCTTCGCGACCGACCGCGCGCTGCTGCTGGCCGGGACGCAGCCTTTCTACCAGCGCAAGCACTGACGGGCGCGGCGCCTATTCCTTCTGGCGCGGGATGATCGAGATCGTCCCGCTGACCTCCAGCACGGCCAAGCGGATATCCTCCATTCGCGTCAGACCCTGAGTCTCGCGCGCGCTCTGCATCAGCTCGTCCTCGCCGATGCGGGACTCGCGCAGGCGATCCACCAGGGGCTTGCCGTCGATCACCAGGATCGTCGGCAAGCCCTCCAGCAGGCGGTCGGTCTGCTGGTGGCGGGCTTTCACCCAGCGCATCGCCACGTCGAGCCCCAGTAGCGTCGCGATCACCAGCAGGCCGTTGGTGAGGGAGAAGTCCTCGCCCAGGAGCGCTTGCTGCGTCGCCTCGCCAATCACCAGCAGAAGCACGAAGTCGAAGGTCGTGATGTGGCTCATGCTACGCCGGCCGGTGATGCGGAACAGCACCGTCAGGGAGACATAGATCGCCAGCGCTCGCAGGACGCTTTCCAGGGCCGCCGCTCCTCAGCTTCGCATCACGGCAGGACGAACAGGCGGAGCGGCAGGGCGGAACCGTCCAGCACGAGCCTGCCATTGACGATGCCGGGACGGCTGGAGCGCAGCTTCAGCACGATTTCCGCCGCCCCGCCCTCGGGCGGCGGCTCGAAGCGCAGCCAGACCCGGCCGGGCCCGCGGGATTCGCCGGCGGGCTGGGGATCGGCGGAGGCGATCTCCACATTCTCCGCCAGCCCATCCTCCAGCCGCAGCACCAGGGGACCGCTGCGCGGGGTCGTGGTGCGGATCCGCAGCACGCTGTCCCGCCCAATGCGCTCGATCCGCTCCCACTCGACATTGATGCCACCGTCCTCGCTGCGCGCGCTGGCCCTGGCGAGCGGGCCGCCGCCGAAGGCGCCCAGCAGGCCAAGCAGGACGAGGACCGCCAGAACCGCCCAGCCGATGCGCTGGGCTCGCCAGACACGGCGCTGAAAACCGATATCCTCCCCGACCAGGCGGGAGGCCTCCTCCAGGGCGGGGTTGCTCATGGGCACGCAACGCCCTCCGGAGGGTGGCGTTTCCGCACCCCTTCACGGACCCGGCCACCCATGCGAAAGCCGAGATATGCGAATCCACATCCAGAACCCCGCCAACGACCCGGAATTCGCCGTGACGGAGGCGCAATGGCGGGCCGCCATCGCGCGCAGCCCGGACATGGCGGGGCTGGAGGTCTCCTTCGCCAATGAGGAGGAGGCACTCGCCCGCGTCCTGCCGGAGATTGAGGTGCTGCTGACCTGGGTGCGGCCGCTGCGGCAGCGCTTCCCGGTCGGCGCTCTGCCCGGCCTGGCGCCGAAGCTGAAGGTGATCGCCTGCACCTCCGCCGGGGTGGACAGCGCGGCGCCCTTCGACTGGCTGCCGGACTCCATCGCGCTGCTGAACAACCGCGGCACGCATTCCGAGAAGGCGGGCGAGTTCGGCATCATGGCGATCCTGATGCTGCAGAATCATCTGCCCGCCTTCGCCGACCAGCAGCGGCGCGGCGAATGGAAGCCGCTCTTCGCCTCCACGCTGGAGGGACGCCGGGTGGTGATCGTCGGCATGGGCTCGCTCGGCGGCGGCGTTGCCCGGCGCGCCAGGCAGTTCGGGATGCATGTCATCGGCCTGCGCAACAGCCGCGACCCGCATCCGGATTGCGACGAGACGCATCCGAACGAGGCGCTGGATTTCGTGCTGCCGGGCGCCGATTTCCTCGTCCTCGCCTGCCCGCTGACGGAGCAGACGCACAACCTTCTCTCCCGCGAGCGGATCGCGCTGCTGCCGAAGGGCGCGCGCATCGTGAACATCGCCCGTGGCGCCGTGTGGGACCAGGACGCCGTCTGCGACGCGCTCGATTCCGGCCATCTCGAGGGCTGTGTCACCGATGTCGCGGTGCCGGAGCCGCTGCCGGCCGATCACCGCCTCTGGCGCACGCCCGGGATGATCGTGACGCCGCATGTCTCGGCCGATGACCGCGAGCGGTACAATGACCGTACCCTGGACATCTTGTTCGAGAACCTGCGCGCCCTGCGCGACGGGCGCCCGATGCCGAGCCGCGTGGACCCGGTGAAGGGTTACTGAGCCGCCCACCTCACGAGGTCGGGGAGGGCACGAGCATCTCCGGGCCGGTCCGCAACAGCCTGCCCCGGCGCAGCGGCTCTCGCCGCCCATTCCGCCGGGCGCGTCGGCACCCGGCGGAGATGCGCCGCCTTCAGCGCCGCTGCGGCACCGGCCAGGCGGCTTCCCGCAGGATCCGCGCGGCGGCCTCCCGGTTGGCGCCATAGCCCGCCACCGGCGCCGTGTCGAAGCGCGGCTTACCCAAGGCGCGTACGGCAGGCGGCACGGGCGCGCCGGGCAGGGTGGGGTAGAAGATGCTGCCGCTGAACTCGGCCTGGGCCTGCTCCGTCATCAGGAAGTCGATGAAGCGGATGGCATTCGCCCGGTTCGGCGCATCCTTCAGCAGGCCGATGGCCGTGACGTTCAGCATGGCGCCGGGCTGGCCCTCGCCCTGGTCCGGCCAGGCGACACGCAGCCGCTTCGCTGCCTCGCGCTCCTCGGGCTTCGCCGCTTCGGAGCCAAGGCGCAGCAGATCGTAGTGATTGCTGATCGCCACCGCGCAGCGCCCGGCCGCCACGGCCTGGATCTGCGCGTAGTCGGAGGCGAGCGGCACCTCCGGCGCGAAATTGGGCGCGACGCCTCGCGCCCAGCGCAGCGCGCCGGCCTCGCCGAGCTGGCCGATCATCCGGCTGGCCACGGAGAGATTGTAGGTGGATGGCGCGGTCGGGCAGACCTGCCCGCGGAAACGCTCATCGGCCAGTCCGGCGAGGCCGGCGGGCGGGTTCACCTCGTCTGCGCGAACCACCAGGACGCGGGTGCGGGCGGAGACGCCGGTCCAGAGATCGGCGGGGTGCCGGAAATGCGCCGGTACCCGCTGGGTGGCGGGGGAAGAATAGGGTTCGAACACGCCCGCCGCTTCCAACTCGGCCAGGGCCGTCGCATCCGTGCCGAGCATGACATCGCCCGCCCCGCGCGGCGTGGCGGAAAGCGCGGTGATGGCGGCGTTGCGCGCATTCGGCACGAAGGTCACGCGGATGCCGGTTTCCCGGGCGAAGCGGGCATAGGGCT
>DATCMG010000004.1:0-7571 GCA_036563555.1 Roseomonas sp.
TGCGTGACGCTGGGCGCGGTGCCCAGCGGCGTGAACCAGGGCGAGACCTTCACGGTGCAGGCCACGGCCTCGGGCGCGACCACCATGCTGAAGTTCAGCGTGCTGAACGCGGCCGGCGCCGTGGTGCTGGGGCCGACCAGCGTCGCCGTCTCCTCCGGCAGCGCCAGCGCCACCTTCACGGCGCCCAGCCCGGGCAATGGCTACCGCCTGAAGGTGGAGGACGCGGCAGACGCGCTGGTGGCGCAGCTCTCCCCCTCCTTCGTCGTGCTCTCCGCCTTCGCGCTGCTGGTCGAGAGCGGGCTCGGCCTGCTCGCCGAAGCCGGCGGCCGGCTCGTGATGTAGCGCCGCCTCTTCCCTCCCCCGACACCTGCCGCAGCCCTACGGAGCCGCCAGCCCCATGCCCGACAGCAAGATCAGCGACCTTCCGCCCGCCCTCTCCTTCTCCGACACGGACATCTCACCCTTCGTGCAGGGCGTTGGCTCCGCGGCCGAAACCCGGCGCGCCACCTTCGGCCAGATCCGCTCCACCCTCATGGCCGACCGGCCGCTACATGTCCGTGACTACGGCGCGGTGGGGAACGGCACGACCGATGACACCGCCGCCTTCCAGGCCGCGCTCAACGCGGCTTCCAGCGCCGGCGGCGTAGTGCTGGTTGGCCCGCGCCGCTACCTCCTCGACAGCGCGGACCTGGTCATTCCAGCCAATGTCACGCTGCAGGGCGGAAGCGATCCCGGCGGCTGGCGCGTGAACAACGACTACAGCACCCTGCCCTTCTGCCTGATCCTGAACCCGGCGCGCACCATCCGGCTCCGCCGCAATGCGGCGCTGGAGCAGGTGGCGATTCTCCGCAAGGGCTTCACCGCCCCAACCTCCCTGCGCGAGGGGCTGGACTGCGTCGCCGCCTTTGCCGGCACCGCCGTCAGCATCGGTGACGGCACGACGGGTAGCAGCAGCACCAATGCCACCGACGCCTCCGTGCGCGGGCTGCTGATCATCGGCTTCAACTGGGGTGTCTACAGCAACGGCGCCAGCCGGACGCGCATCCGTGACGTGATCGGCGACTGCACCAACGGCCTCTATCTCGGCAAGTCCTACGACATCGCGCATAACGAGCGCATCAACTGGCACCCGCTGGCCACCACGGGACGCAACTTCAGCAACACGGCCTACACTGTCAGCGGCTGCGCCAACAACGGCGCGGGCCTGGTGCGCCTTACCACCAGCGTGGCACATGAGCTGCGGGCCGGCGACATGGTGGTGGTCAGCGGCGTCGGCGGTGTGGCGGGGGCGAATGGACGCTTCACCGTGGCCGCGGTGCCCGGCACCACCACGCTGGACCTGGCCGGCAGCACCTTCCCCGGCAGCTATGCCAGCGGCGGCTCGATCAATCCGGCACTGAACCACCGCCGCGGCAAGGGTTTCCACATCTACGACGCCGACATGCCGAACTTCATCAACTGCTTCGAGTTCGGCCACGACATCGGCTGGCACCTGGATGACCTGACCCATTCGGCGCAGATCGTGAATTGCGGCCTGGACGGCATCGTGGTCGATCCCGGCACGATCGGCGTGCAGATGTCGGGCCTGGCCAACCGCAACAAGTGGTATGGCGGCTTCTGGTCCAGCAAGGGTCGCGCGCTGGTGGTGGATGTCCAGGCCGCGGACCAGAACACCATCGCCGGCGTCATGCTGCCCGCGGGATCCGGCCGCTCGGTGGAGCTGATGGATGGCGGCCTGGTGCTGATGGGCTGCGACATCTACGGCGCCATCCATCTTCACGACAACGCCGACAGCCTGCAGATCCTCGGCTGCGACCTGAAGAGCGCGAGCTTCACGGGGCAGAGTGCGGCGGCACTGCAAAAGATGCAGATATCGGGCAGCCGCATGGCATCCTCGGTCGGGATCGCCCGTGCGATCGGCGGCCAATCGGAGCTGGCGGCGATCTCCTCCACAGGGGCGATCGAGACGCGTCTCTCGGCCCGTGGCGACGGGGTGGTGGCGCTGCATCGCCGCAGCGGCAGCGCCGGTGCCATGCTGCGCTTCCATGGCAGCGCCGATACGGCGGCGGCCTCGGTCAGCATCGCGGGCAATGACGTGTACCTGGCAGGCGACGCCTCGCTGAACCCGAATGCGGGCTTTGCCTTTGGCGGCACGGGCATGACGGGACCGCTCAGCATGCGCCTGCGCCGCCTCTCCGCCGCCCCGGCCGCGAATGACCGCCTCTTCTCGCTGGAGGGCAATGGGTACAACAGCGCATCGGCCGAGGTGACCTATGGCCGGATCGCCACCCTGGCGGAGGGTGTCACGGCGGGGGCGGAAGCGGGGGCGGTCATCGTCGAAACCCGCGCGGCAGGCGTGCTGGCGGAGCGGCTGCGGATCGCCTCCAGCGGCGCCGTGACGCTGACCGGCCCGCTGACGCTTCCCGCCGACCCGGCGGCCCCCATGCAGGCTGCCACCCGCAATTATGTCGACAACAACGCCATCCTGCGGGCGATTTCCGTCGTAGCCACGGCGGGTGCGACGGCGCTCACCTTCGCCGCGCACAATGCGCGGATGCTGGTGGCCAATGCCGGTACCACCCTGTCGATCGATTGGTCGGCCACCGGCAATGGCTTCTCCTGCATGGTGGTGAACCGCACGGGGGCGGATCTCGCGGTGTCGCTCACCGGTTTCTCCGCAAGCCTCGCCAACCCGGACGGGTACACTAAAATCCGGGCCGGCGGGGTCGCCAGCCTCCTCGCCTACTCGCCGGACGGGGGAGCGACGAAGCTCTGCCATCTCAGCGGCGCGGGGGCCCCCTGATGATCGGAACAAGCCCCGCGATCCACGCCCTGGGCGGCGGATCGCTCCGACTGGTCGGGGCCGGAGCGCTCCTGGGATCAATCAGCTTCAACCGCGCCTCGTCCGGCTGGTCCATCGGCGCGAATGGGGCGACATGGATGGCCTCGGCCCCTGATGCGCCGCGTTTCAACGGCGTGGCACGGCGCCTCCTGGTGGAAGGACAGCGAACGAATGGGCTGACCAATCCCAGGCTCGAATTCACGGGCGGTCCAAGCTTCCCGACCACCATCCGCCCGCGCAATTGGGTCTATAGTTCCTCCACCTTCTCGCTGATCGAATACACCCCGGCGACCGAAAACGGTCTGCCATGTGTAGATATTCGGCTGGTCGCGACGGCGGCTTCATCCGTGCTGATCTATACCGGATCCCATAACGAGGTTCCGACCGCGATCAACACGGCCTGGACCGGATCGGTCTGTAGCCGTCTCGTCAGCGGTGACGCCACCGGGCTGACCAACTGCTACAACCGGGTGCTGTTCCGGCAGGCGGACCTCAGTGCCGCAACGGCAGGGGCCGTGGACACGCCCCTGTCGCTTACAGCCTCGCTGACACGAACCATCGTGACGAACAACTCGGGTGCCGATGGGGTCTATGCACAGCAGGCGATCCGATTTGGTTGCACGGGCGCAGGGGAGTGGATCATCCGTGTCGGCGGCATGCAAATTGAACAGGGAGCCATGGCGTCGTCCCTGATCCTATCGTCTCCGGGCGTTGCCGCAGCCGTCACCCGCGCCGCCGATGTACCCACCCTCGTGCTCACCGCCATGCAGGCGCAGCGCGGGACGCTGGTGGGGACGTTTATGTTCTCCACCTCAGATGCCGTAACGCAGGGCCTGTTCACCCTCCATGACGGCACATCCAACAACCGCCTCGGCCTGCGTGGCAGCGCTGCCGGCTTAGGGCTTGTGCGCGCGGTTGGAGGCTCAAGTTCATTCAGTGGCTTTTCAGCGGCACTTTCGGCCGGTGTGCCTTTCAAGGCGGCGTTAAGCTGGGACGCTGGCGGCTTCTCCGCTGCGATCAACGGCACCGCCGTCCCGGCAATCGCGGGGGCGACGCCCGTCGTCAACAGCTTGACCTTGGGCCACGGGCTCGCCCCAACCGGCTTCACGCTGTTTGGCGAGATCGGCCCGCTCGACCTCCACCCCACGCGCCTGCCCGACGCAACGTTGCAGGCGCTGACCGCCGCATGAGGAAAAGCTGATGAGCGACTACGTGGATATGCGCTGGCACGGGCCGGAGGATACGATGGAGCAGGCCCTTCTCTCGCTTCCATCGCCGGCGGTGCAGGTCGGGCCGCGCACGCTCGACGGCATCGCCTATGTTCTGCGCCGCGAGCACGAGCCCAAGCCGCTGCCGGGAGGGCTGGACGCGACGGGCGCCGAACTTTCCGTCGCCATCCTTGGAATGATCGCCGAGGAGGTCGCCTGACCCCAACACCATCCGCCGAAGCCGGATCGGCTTGCGGCGGGAAGCATGCGCGTGCCCGCCATTGCGCGGCGGGCGCCAAGCACCCTCAGACCAACAGGAGATCCCATGTCCGACCTGACCGACTACGCCCGCAACCTGCTGGCCCGCGCGATTTGCGCCCGGGTTCCGAGCCTGCCCACCACGGTCTATGCCGCGCTGGGCACCGGAGGCAGCGCCGTGGCGGGCCTTACCGGGGAGCCGGTGGGCAATGGCTATGCCCGCCAGCGCGTGACCTTCACCGGCACCGGCATCCAGCGGAATGCCGAGGCGCTGCGCTTCGTCTTCTCCGCCGCGGCCGGCACGCTGACGCATGTGGGGCTGTATGATGCGGCCTCGGGCGGCAATCCGCTGCTCGTCTCGCCGCTGAACGCCTCGGTGGCGATGAGCGGCACTGGTACCGTCACGCTGGCCGCCGAGAGCCTGGCCGTGAACCCGGCCTGACGAGCAGGCGGAGCGGCGCAGCGCGCCGCCTCCGCCCCAGCATAGGCTAAGCTGCGGCCACATCTTATGAACCGGTCTGGAACGCTTGGGAAGCAGAACAATATTCGGCCTTCCGAACCTCGTGGCTTTCACCCGGCGCCGCTCTCTGGCCGCCGATCCAGCAGCGGCAACCTGAATTTCGTTGACAGACACGCAAGCGGTTCGATACCGATTGGGGAACATCCTCACTGCCGTTACGGTTAAGCGAGGTCGAAATGCAAGCCGCGTCTTCCGTTGCTGCTGCGTCCAAAGCGCGAAGCGCAGGCAGGTCGGTTGATCCAGGATCAGCCGACTTGATGCGAGCAATATCCGCCAAGCGGCCAGGATTGGCGATCAACGCGGAAGCCATCGGGGCCATGCGTGAGCTTCGTCCTGAGCCGGCGGAGAGAGTCTGGTCGTAGTTCCGTCCCCACGCGTTGCGCCGAGCGTATCAGAGGTGAGTGCCAGATCCCTGTCCTGATCCGGATCAGCAGCCTCTGAAAGCAAGGATGAGCCAGAGATGGCAGTCGCGCTGATGATGGTGCTTGTGGTCGTCGGCTCGGTGGTCTTCCACTTGGTCAGCCCATGGTGGTGGACGCCTATCGCTTCGAACTGGCACTACATCGACAACACGATCACCGTCACCTTCTGGATCACCGGCTTCGTGTTCGTGGCTGTCGTCCTGTTCATGGCCTATTGCGTGTATCGCTTCCGGCATCGGCCCGGGCGTCGCGCCTTGTACGAGCCAGAGAACAAGCGGCTGGAATCCTGGCTCACGATCGTAACCGCCATCGGTGTCGCCGCCATGCTGGCACCGGGGCTTTTCGTGTGGAGCCAGTTCGTCACGGTTCCGCCGGGCGCCTCCGAGATCGAAATCATCGGGCAGCAGTGGCGCTGGAGCTACCGCCTTCCCGGTCCGGATGGCCGGCTGGGCATATCGGATGTGCAGCACATCAGCGCCGACAACCCGCTAGGCCTCAGCCCTGACGACCCGAATGGGCGAGATGATGTCGTCATCGACAACGATGACCTGCATCTTCCCATGGGGAAGCCTGTGAAGGTGCGGCTCCGCTCCGTTGACGTTCTGCACGACTTCTACGTTCCTGAGTTCCGCGCAAAAATGGACATGATACCGGGCTCGGTGACCTATTTCTGGTTCACCCCGACCCGGACCGGCACCTTTGAGGTGCTGTGCGCCGAGATGTGCGGAACCGGCCATGCGGTGATGCGTGGCAGGGTCCTGGTCGAGACCGAGGCGGAGTACCACGCGTGGCTGAGCCGGCAACGGGCCTTTGCTGGACTGGAGACCCCGGCGAAATAGAGAGGTACGGCCGCACAGCATGCGCATGACGTCTCGGGGTGGAGCGGCTCAATCGAAAAGCCTTCCACACAAGAATGCCGAGCGGGGAGGAGATTTTGATGAGCAGTGCAGCACCTGGCGCACATGAGGCCATTCCGGTCCCTGAGGTTGCCGAGGTCGAACTCTATCACCCGCATAGCTGGCTGACGAAGTATGTCTTTAGCCAGGATGCCAAGGTCATCGGCATTCAATACACCGCCACTGCACTGGCAATTGGAATGGTTGCCTTGGTGTTGTCATGGCTGATGCGGCTGCAGCTCGGCTTTCCCAGCACCTTCTCCTTTATCGATGCGGCAACCTACTACCAGTTCATCACCATGCACGGCATGATCATGGTGGTTTACCTGCTCACCGCCATTCTTCTCGGCGGCTTTGGAAACTACCTCATCCCTTTGATGCTCGGCGCCCGGGACATGGTTTTCCCCTACGCGAATATGCTGAGCTACTGGACATATCTGCTGGCAGTCATCGTCCTGGTCGCGAGCTTCTTCGCTCCGGGCGGGCCGACCGGTGCCGGATGGACCCTCTACCCGCCGCAATCCATTCTCTCCGGCACGCCCGGGCATGACTGGGGCATCATCCTCATGCTCGTCTCGCTGATGCTGTTCATCATCGGCTTTACCATGGGCGGGTTGAACTACGTCGTGACCGTGCTGCAGGCCCGCACGCGGGGGATGACGCTCATGCGGATGCCGCTCACCGTATGGGGCATCTTCACGGCCACGGTGATGGCGCTTCTGGCCTTTCCCGCGCTGTTCGTCGGCGCGGTGATGATGTTGTTCGACCGCCTTCTCGGAACCAGCTTCTTCATGCCGGCCCTGGTGGAAATGGGGCAGTTGCGGGAGCATGGCGGTGGCAGCCCGATATTGTGGCAGCACCTCTTCTGGTTCTTCGGGCATCCAGAGGTCTACATCGTCGCCCTCCCGGCTTTCGGGATCGTCTCCGACCTGATCAGTGTCCATGCCAGGCGGAACATCTTTGGCTATCGCATGATGGTGTGGGCCATCGTGGCGATCGGCGCTCTCAGCTTCGTGGTCTGGGCGCACCACATGTATGTCAGCGGGATGCATCCATATTTCGGATTCTTCTTCGCCACCACAACGCTCATCATCGCCATCCCGACTGCCATCAAGGTGTACAACTGGCTGCTGACCCTGTGGCGCGGGGACATTCACCTCACCAGCCCCATGCTGTTCGCCCTCGGCTTCATCGTGACCTTTGTGAATGGGGGTCTCACCGGCCTTTTCCTGGGCAATGTCGTGGTGGACGTGCCTCTTTCCGATACGCTGTTCGTCGTCGCGCATTTCCACATGGTCATGGGCGTGGCACCGATCCTCGTTATATTCGGGGGGATCTATCACTGGTATCCGAAGGTCACCGGCCGGATGCTGAACGAGACAGCCGGAAAGTTCCACTTCTGGGCCACTTTCCTCGGGGCATACG
>DATCMG010000010.1:0-2835 GCA_036563555.1 Roseomonas sp.
GTATGGCGTTGCCCTGCACCAGCGGCGGCACGGTGGGCAGATTCTCGAACATCAACTTCACATTTCCGGCGACGAGGTCATTCAGCGCCAGCGAGCTGCCGCGATAGGGCACATGCGACATCCGGACGCCGGCGCTCAGCAGGAAGAGCTCGCCCGCGAGATGGGTGGAGCTGCCATTGCCGGCGGAGCCGAAGGTGAGCTGTCCCGGCTGCCGTCGCGCCAGTGCGACCAGTTCCTGCAAATTCTGCGCGGGAACGGAGGGGTTCACGATGATCACGTTCGGCACGTCGATCAGCACGGTGACGGGCGCGAGATCCTTCGCCGGATCATAGGTGAGCCGGGGATAGATCGCGCTGGCGGCATGGATGCCAACCGTGCCGACCACAAGTGTGTAGCCGTCGCCCGGGGCGCGTGCCGCCACCTCGGCGCCTATATTGCCGCCAGCACCGGGACGGTTCTCGATGACAACGGACTGGCCCCAAAGATTGCCGAGATGTTCCGCCATGATCCGTCCGGCCACATCGGCTGTTCCGCCCGGCGCGAAGGGAACGATGATCCGCACCGGCTTCGTGG
The DNA here is from genome assembly GCA_036563555.1 of Roseomonas sp. Classification (GTDB taxonomy): domain Bacteria; phylum Pseudomonadota; class Alphaproteobacteria; order Acetobacterales; family Acetobacteraceae; genus Roseomonas. The sequence continues at coordinate 574 of DATCMG010000010.1, forward strand.
GAAAGGCGGGAGCCTGAGCGAGAGCAGCCGTCGCGGAGACGGCGACTGCGAAGGCGGCGGCAAGAAGGTTACGCAGCATGGCTTATCCTCGTTCAAGATGAACCGCGTGCCGTAGCGATATCCCTGATCTTTATTTCTTGAGCTTGGTTGCGAGCACTTCGACATAGACATCGCGGCCAGCGGCGATGTGGCGCCGCATGGCGGTTTCCGCGGCATGCGTCTGGCCTGCCTCAATGGCGGCCAGGATCTCCGTGTGCTCCTCGGCGATGCGGCCGTGCCGTTCCGGCACGCCCCGCGCGAGGTGGCGGTATCTCTCGAAGCCAAGCAGCACCTGCTCATGGCAGGCAGCGGCGGATTCGTTGCCGCTCAGGCGGCGCAACTCCTCGTGGAAGTCGTAGCCGACGGAAAGGGTCAGCTCCGGGTCGCCGATGCCCAGGACGCGGATGTGGCGGGCATGAATGTCGCGCAGGCGGTCCGCGCTTGCCATGCCACGCGCGACCCGGGCGGCTGCGGAACTGGACAGAAGTCCTTCCAGCACCTCTCGCGTGGCGGAGAGATCGTGCATCTCCCCCATGGTGAGTGGCGGGACGCGCAGGCCGCGCGCCGGCTCGCGCGTGAAAAGGCGAAGCTGTTCCAGGCGCCGGATTGCGTCCCGCAACGGCGTGCGGCTGACATTGTAGCGTGCCGCGAGCCGCTCTTCCGTCTCGATAGCATCGGCGGCGAGTTCGCCGCTGATAATGGCATTCAGGAGCTGGCGGAAAACCAGCTCTGCGGCCGTTAAGCCGGAAGGTGGCCTGTCCAGGCCATCCCAGCGGCCGATGTCCCATCTCATGAGTACATGAATGCATGTATACATCAGGGCCACAAGGGAAAATTCCTGGCTTTTGGATTGGCGGGAGCGATCCGGAACGAGGTTGCTGTCAGGAGGACCCGGCCGGTACCGCTTCCGCCTCCGCAAGGAGCCAGTCCCGGAAGGCACGCAGGGCAGGAACCTCTTCGGCAGATTCCGGGTAAGAAAGGCAATAGGCCGCCTTCCCATCCAGGGTCTGAGTGAAAGGGGTTGCTATCCGGCCCGCCGCGATCTCGGAGGCGACAAGGAAGCGCGGGAGCAACGCCACGCCAAGACCGGCTGCAACGGCCTCGGCGACCATGGCCGCGTGCTGGAACTGCGGGCCGCGCAGTCCGTCCACCTCCTCGACCCCGGCGGCCGCGAGCCATTCAACCCAGCCCCGCGGGCGGGTTGTCTGCTGGATCAGAACCTGGCCGATGAGGTCGGCTGGTATGCGTAGCTTGGGAGCCAGCGAGCTGATGCAGACGGGCAGGCGGGCATCGCGCACCAACGGATGGCTGACGATCCCGGGAGTCGGCTCCTCCATCAGCATGAGCGCGGCGTCCACATCCTCCGCCGCGAAATCCATGGGGGTGAGTCGTGTGGTATAGTTACGGAAGTTGATCATCACCCCGGGATAGGCGGCGCGGAAGGCAGGCAGGCGCGGCACGAGCCAGCGCGCCCCGAAAGTGGGCGAGACGGCGAGATTCAGCGTGCCGCCCGTGCCGCGATGGGCAAGCAGCTCAAGCGTGGCACCCTCGAGCCGCGCGAGGCTGGCGCGTACATGCGGCGCGTAGGTGGCGCCTGCGGGGGTGAGGACCAAGCGCTGCCGCACCCGTTGAAAGAGGCGCAAGCCCAGCAGGGATTCCAGCCCGGCGAGCTGGCGGCTGACCGCGCTCTGGGTCAGGCGCAACTCCTCCGCAGCCCGGGAGACGCTGAGATGGCGGGCGCAGGCCTCGAAGGCCTGGAGGGTGGCGGTTGGGGGAACATGGCGGCGCATGGGGCAAGTTTATTCCAGATCCTCATGAACGCATGCGGGAGTTTCAGTTGCTGAATTCGTGATTCGCCATGAACCTTCCCTTCACCGGGCCGCTCGGCGTTACGGCAAGCAGAAGGCCACTGCCGGATACGCATGATCTGGCCCGGACAGCAAAGGTCGCGCGGACGATGGAATCCAGCGGCCGGAAGATGATGCCAGCCTCGTCGGCCCTGCCAGGAGGTGAGTTTATGACGCTCGTCCAGATGCCGCGCCGCGCCCTTCTGACCGGTGCCGCTACAGCTTCGTTCCTGTCCTGGGGTGCGTTCCCGGCGCGCGCCGCCTGGGCGCCGCAGCAGCCCATCCGCGTCCTGGTGGGCTATCCCCCGGGCGGCGCGGTGGACATCCTGGTCCGCTTGGTGGGCGAGGGCGTGCAGCGCCTGCGCGGCGTGTCCGT
>DATCMG010000023.1:0-1618 GCA_036563555.1 Roseomonas sp.
CTCGCTGCTCGGCGCGGAGTTCCGTAGTCTCTGGGTCGCCGAGGAGGCCGGTGGGGGCCTGCCGGAAAACCCCACCGTGTTCCGCGTGTCGCCCTTGTTGCAGGCCCTCATCGTTGAGGCCGCTGCCGTCGAGGGGCAGGATGATCCCGACGGCTATGCGGGCCGTGTGACCGACCTCATCCTCGACCAGCTCCGGCGCGCGAAGTCCCTGCCAGGCGCGCTCCCCTGGCCGCGTGGAGGTTCCGTCCTGACGGTGTGCGAGGCCATCTACGCGGACCCGGCCGATCCACGCGGGCCGGAGGAGTGGGGACGGGAGTTGGGCATGTCAGGCCGGACCCTGGCCCGGCGCTTTGAGGCGGAGCTGGGCATGAGCTTGCGCTCCTGGCGGCGGCGCCTACGGCTGTTCAAGGCGATCGAGCTGCTGGGCGGCGGCCTGGGGGTGACGCAGACAGCGATGGAACTCGGCTACGGCTCGACATCAGCGCTCGTGTACGCCTTCCGCACCGACATGGGATGCGGCCCGCAGACCTACATGCGCGGACGCGGAGCAGATCGTGGCGCCCTCGCGGCCTCTCGGGCCGGCGATGTTCCGCCCTGAACTGCACCCCGACCACCTGCTGCTGACGCGGATCGTCCCACCAAGGTCCGCAATTCTCAGCCTTGTACCCGAGGGCAGACAGGCAGCTCGCGGCCAACATCAGATCCGCAGCAGCGTGGGCCTGAGGAGGAGCCCGACCGTGCGCAAAGCGCACCGACGCGAGATGGCGGCATGCCGGTCGTGTCCTCCGGACGGAGGAGGACATCACATTGGGTACGACGCTGTCGATCCGCACCCTGCCCGGCTGGTGGCGGTTGTTGCCGGTGAGGTCTATGGGGCGCTGCCGGAATCTGAGGCTCAGGGCGCGGCAAGGCTCCGCCGCAGCCGCGCGATGGCGCCGGGCAGGCCGCGCACCTTCAGCACCCGGCCAGTCTCGTTGTACTCCTCGGACAAGACCCGCGCGCTTTCATACACCTCGCCGATCAGCCCTTGCTTCGCGTAGGGCAGCACCAGCACGTCCTCGACCATCTCCGCCTCGAAGAATGCGATAATGGTGTCCCGCAGAGCGCTCACATCCTCGGGCGAGTGGGCGGAAAGCAGGATGGCGTCCGGATGCTTCTCGATCAGGGCGGCGCGCCCGGCAGCGTCCACCCGGTCCAATTTGTTCAGCACCAGGCGGGACGGCACGACATCCGCCCCGATCTCACGCAGCACGCTGCGGCTCACCTCCAGCTGCGCCTCATAGGTCGGGTCCGACGCGTCGACCACGAACAGCAGCAGCGAGGCTTCCAGCGCCTCCGTCAGGGTGGAGCGGAACGAGGCGACCAGGTCGTGTGGCAACTGCTTGATGAAGCCGACCGTGTCCGAAATGAGCACCCGCGGCCGGGTTTCCGGCTGTAGTATGCGGACCGTGGTGTCGAGGGTGGCAAACAGCTTGTCCTCCACCAGCACCTGGCTGCCGGTCAGGGCCCGCATCAGGGAGGACTTGCCCGCGTTGGTGTAGCCGACCAAGGCGACCCGCAGCTGGTCCCTTCGGGCGGCGCGGCGATTGTCGCTGTCGCGCTGCACCGCTTCAAGTTG
>DATCMG010000027.1:0-9399 GCA_036563555.1 Roseomonas sp.
GCCAGCACCAGGAACACCACCAGCAGCGCCATGGCGAAGGTGATGGCGAGGCTGCCGGACGAGTCCCGGAACTCCAGACTCTGTCCGCGATAGGTGATCCGCGCATCCGGCGGCAGCACCTCGCGCGCCAGGGCGTCGAGGTAATCCAGCGCCTCCCCGAGGGAATAGCCGGGCGCCGGCGTCGCGCTGATGGTGATGGCGCGCACCCGGTCCTCGCGGGCCAGGGATTGCGGCCGGGCGCGCTCGCTGAGCGAGACGACGTTCGAGAGCGGCACGAGCCCGCCGCCCGTCGTGCGGACGAAGATGTTCTGCAGGTCATAGGGCGTGCCGCGATCGCCATCCCGTGCCTGCAGCAGGATCTTGTACTCCTCGCCCGCCTCGACATAGGTGCCGACCTCGCGGGAGCCGAGCATCGTCTCGATGGTGCGGCCGACAGCCTGGATCGAGACACCCAGATCGGCCGCCTTGCGCCGGTCGATCGAAACGCGCAGCTCGGGCTTCGTCTCGCGGAAGTTGTTGTCGAGGTTCAGCAGGTTCCGGTTGGCCGAGGCGCGCTCCAGGAAGCGGTTACGCCACTGCACCAGCGTGTCGTAGTCCGGACCGCCGATGACAAACTGGACCGGCGGCTGGATGCCCCGCTGCCCCAGGCTGGGAGGGTTCAGCGGGAAGACGCGGGCGCCGGGGATGCCGGCGAGCCGCGGGAAGAGTTCCTGCACGATCGCCTGCTGCTTGCGGCTCCGGCTCTCCCAGGGGTTCAGGCGGATGAACATGGTCGCCTGATTGCCCTGGGGCGGCTTCTGGAAGCCGCCCACGGTCGCGAAGACCACCATGGCCTCCCCGTTCCGGAGATACTCGTCGGTGATCCGCTCCACACGCCCGACCTGCTCGAGCGTGTAGGCGAAGGAGGCACCCTCCGGGCCGGTCAGGGGGATGAGGATGCTGGCCCGGTCCTCGATCGGCGCGAACTCCTTCGGGAGCGCCTGGAACAGGGCCACGGCCAGGAGGCAGAGCACCCCCACCCCGGCCAGCACCAGCAAGGGCACGCGCAGCGCGTGGCGCAGCGACCAGCGTAGTGCGCCGTTCATCGCCAGGAAGAAGGGCTCGGTCCACCGGATCAGCCGGGTTTCGCCCTGATGCTCCTTCAGCAGCTTCGAGCACATCATCGGCGTGAGGGTCAGCGCGATCAGGCCGGAGAAGAGAACGGAGGCCGCCAAAGCGAAGCCGAACTCGCTGAACAGCCGCCCGGTGTTCCCGCCCATGAAGGAGAGCGGCAGGAAGACCGCCACCAGCACCAGCGTCGTCGCGATCACCGCGAAGGCGATCTCGCGCGATCCGCGGATGGAGGCGAGCAGCACCGGCTCCCCCTCCTCGATGCGCCGGTGGACGTTCTCCAGCACCACGATGGCGTCATCCACCACGAGGCCGATCGCCAGCACGAGGCCGAGCAGGGTGAGCACGTTGAGCGAGAAGCCCATCGCCGACATGGCGATGAAGGAGGCAATGATCGAGACGGGAATGGCGACCGCCGGGATGATCGTCGCCCGGACGGAGCGCAGGAAGACGAAGATCACGATGACCACGAGGATCAGCGCGATGACCAGCGCGTGCTCCACCTCGTAGATCGACTGGGCGATGAAGATGCTCTCGTCATAGCCGATCTGGGTCTCGATGCCCTCGGGCAGCGTCGCCTTGATCCGCTCCACCTCCGTCTTCACCCCATCGGCGACCGACAGGGTGTTGGCGGTGGACTGGCGCTGGATGCCCAGGCCCACGCCGGCCACGCCGTTGATGCGGTACTCGCCGCGCGTCGTCTCCGGGGCGACTTCCACCCGGGCGACATCCCCGAGAAGCACCTGGGCGCCGCCGCCACGGCTCAGCACCACCTCGCGGAACTGCTCCGGGCGGGACATGCGGGTGTCGGTGCGGACCGTCAGCTCACGCTGGCTGCTCTCTATGCGCCCGCCGGGGAGTTCAAGGTTCTCGCGCTTGATCGCGTCCTCGACGTCCTGCACCGTCAGCCCGCGGGCGGCCAAGGCCTGACGGTCGAGCCAGACCCGCATGGCGTATTTGCGCTCGCCCTGGATCAGTACATCCGCCACGCCGTCCACGATCGCGAGGCGATCCTTGAAGCGGCGGGAGGCGATCTCCGTCAGCTCCATCCCGTTGTAGAGGTTGGATGTCAGGGCGATCCAGAGGATCGGCCGGCTGTCGCCATCCACCTTCGCGACGATGGGGGTTTCCGCCTGCTCCGGCAGGCGGGCAAGGGCGCGCGCCACGCGGTCGCGCACGTCATTCGCGGCGGCATCCACGTTGCGGCTCAGGCGGAATTCGAGCGTGACGACGCTGCGCTCGTCGCGCGAGAAGGAGCTGAGGGTCTTGATTCCCTCGATCCCCGCGACGGCTGATTCGATCAGTTCGGTGATCTGCGTGTCCACCACCGCCGCCGAGGCGCCGGTATAGGTGGTGGTGACGGAAACAACGGGCGGGTCGATCGCCGGATATTCCCGCACCGGCAACCGGAAGAGCGAGGCAAGCCCCACCACCACCAGAAGCAGGCTGATGACCGTCGCGAAGACCGGCCGCTTGATCGAGACGTCGCTCAGGACCACGGCGCCGCTTCCTTCAGCTTGTCGGCCGGGTCAGGGTTTCCGTGATCCGGACCGGCGCGTTGTTCCGAAGCCGCTGGATGCCGCGGACCACCACTTGGTCGGTTGCGGCAACCCCGCGCAGCACCTCCACCTCCCCCGACCGCCGCTGGCCGAGCGTCACCTCGACGCGCTGGGCGCGGCTGTCGCGCACGATGAAGACGAAGGCGCGCTCGCCCACCGGATCCAGCGCCTCCTCGGGCACCATCAGCGCGTTCTCACGGGTTTCCAGGTTCAGCTCGATCGTCAGGAACAGCCCGGGGCGCAATGCTTCGTCCGGGTTGTCGAATTCGCTGACCAGCCGGACCGTGCGGGTGGCCGGGTCGATCCGCGTGTCGACCACTGTCACCGTTCCCTGGAAGCGTCGCTCCCCATAGGCGGTGCTGCGGGCCGAGACGATGCTGCCGGGCTGGATGCGGGCGACATAGACCTCCGGGATGGAAAACTCGACGCGCACGCGGGAGATGTCGTCGAGCGTCGTCACCGCCGTGCCGGGCTGCACCAGAGCCCCGAGGCTGACCGTGCGCAGGCCCACCCGCCCGGCGAAGGGCGCGGTCACCCGCGCCTCGTCCAGCTTGGCCTGCACCTGCCGCACCCGTCCCTCCGCGCCCCGCGCCGCGGCCAGAAGCGTGTCCACCCGCTGCTCCGCCACCACCCCGGCCGTCAGGCGCTGCACGCGCAGCAACTGGCTACGGGCATCGTCCAGAAGGGCGCGGGCCTGGTCGAGCTCGGCGCGTAGGGCGGCGTCGTCCAGGACCACCAGCACTTCGCCGGCCTGCACGCGCTCCCCCTCCTGGAAGCGGATGCTGGTGACCATGCCTGGAAGCTTGGCGGTGATCGTCACCGCTTCCCGCGCACGAACCGTGCCGACGCTCTCGGTCCGCTCCACCACCGAACCCGTTCGGACCGGCGCGACAGCGACATTGACTGGCCCGGCCGCTGCCCCAGCCGATGCCGTCGCGCGCCGTTCGAGGCCGAGAAGTGCCATGGGCCGGGCCAGGCCTGCCTGCTCTCCATAGAAGTGCCAGGCTGCTCCGGCGCCGGCGAGCACCGCCAGAACGAAGAGCTGCGTCCGCTTTCTCATTCATTCGTCCAAGAGAACGCTCCCATTCTCGCGATGAGAGCGGCAAGGCGCAACCAGGATTCCGGAGCAGGATCGCCGGTTCGGTCCAGCCCGGGCTTGGAAGGCCACCGCCACGGGGCCATCCTGCGCCAATGAGCGGAGCGGATGCAGCATGAAAGCGATCTTCGTGATGATCAAATGTGAGATGGGCGCCGCCTATCGCGTTGCGCGGGAGATGGCAGACAGCATCCCCGAGCTGTCCGAAATGCACTCGACCAGCGGCCAATACGACCTGCTCGGGAAGTTCTATCTCGAACCCGACCAGGATATCGGCCTTTTCGTGGTGGAACGGGTGCAGGGCGTGCCGGGGGTGAAGGACACCTACACGCTCCAGACCTTCAACGCCTTCTCCGGCCAGCGGGGCTGACGGGCACGCCACGAAAAGACCTTCAAGCCGCCGCGGCGCGCCTCCGGCCCGCCCTGCGGCCGCCACGAGGGGCGCCCATCCTGGGCGTCATCGGAGGTCCTATCAAATGAAGGTCCGCTTTCTTCCCGCCCTCGTCCTCGGCGCCGCCCTGGCCACGGCGGGTTGCCAGAATCCCGACGGCTCCACCGATTGGGGCAGCACCCTCGCCCTTGGCGCGGGCGCTGGGCTCGCCGCCGGGCTGGTGGCGGCGGCGGCCAGCGACAATGGCCCCCGTTACCGGCAACCGCCACGCCGGGATCGCAGTTCCTATGGTGGATATGACCGGCCCTATAGCCAGGGCCATGGCTACGGGAGAGGCTGGCGATGAAGACTCGTCTGGCGGTGCTCGCGGCGGCCGGGCTGGCGCTCGGCGGCTGCTATGGCCCCTATGGGGAACCCAATGTGGCCGGCTCGGCTCTGCTTGGCGCTGGCGTCGGCGCGGCGGCCGGGGCCGCGATCGCCTCGGGGCCGACCTATTACGCCCCGCCCACCTATTATGCCCCGCCGGCCTATTACGCGCCCGCGCCGCGATACTATGGCTACTATCCCCGCCATCACCGGTATGGCTGGCGGGGCTGGTAGGGATCGAGCCATCCGGCGGTGTGGCTTTGCTCGCCGGATACTGGGCTAGCTAGAGCGCCCCGGCCTGCACCCGGCCCCATTCGGCCAGCACCGCCTCGGGCGGAAGCCGTCCCTCGAACCATAGACTTGCGGCGACGCGCGACATGGCGGCGCCGTCATGCCCGATATGCGGCACCGTCACCCGCTTCCAGTTGAAGGGCAGGCCCCGCCTCGCGGCTTCCGCCCGGCCCGCCTCGAAATAGAAGAGTGCCCGGGCGAAGCGGTGCGGCCCCTGGGCCAGGGCCTCGGGCTGCGAGGGCAGGCTCGGCCCGCTCACCGCCCTATCTTCCTCTCCCGACAGGATCGTCATCGGGAAGGCCAGCAGCCGCGCCAGCTCGGCCTCGGTCACGCCGATGCCCCCCAGCCCCGCCGGAAAGGGACGGCCCAGGTCGGGCAGGCTGAACCAGCCGGGATTGCCGACCATCGCCGCCTCGAACATCTCCGCGGGCTCGGTGGAGAGCATGCGGTGAAGGAACTGCCCGCCGGCCGAGTGCCCGAAAATCAAAACGCTCTGCCGCGTCGAGAGCCCCGCGTCGCGCAACGCCTGCACGACCCGAGCCGGGATGCGGTAGCCTCGCCATTCCAGCGGCAGTAGCGACCCATTTTCCGCCAGCACGGAGCCATTGTTGTAGGTCTCCGGGGTGGGAAACAGATCCGCCGGGAAGGTCGGCGCGACGATCAGCAGGCTGTGGCGCTCGGCCGCCTCGATCCAGAAATCGCGGTACTCATCCCCGTTCCGCCCCATGCCGTGCAGCACCAGCACCACCTGCCCATCCGGACGCCAGCCCTGCGGGCGATAGGCATGGAGGGTGACGGGGCGGGCCGGATCGCCCGCCGGGTCGTCGAAAAGGATGGAGGCTCGGCCCGGCTTGGCGAGGGCCTCAGCCAGTTGCGGCGCGAAGGGCATTGAGAGGTCCGGTCTGATGGGCTCGGTTGGGCGATGGCAAGGCCGCCGCGCCGCCCGGGCCGTGGAGGGCAGGAGCGCGCCGAGGGTGATAAGCCCCGGCGCGCGGGCTTCAGTCGGCGACGACCTCGGCGGCCACGGTCGTCTGATCCACCCGGCCGGGGTAGCGGAAGCCCCGGTTGCTGGCCCAGGTGGCGCTTTCGAAGTGGATCGGGGCCACAGGCATCTGCTCCAGCGCCAGGCGCCCGGATTCGCGCAGCAATTCGGCGCGGGCGGCGGGGTCCATGGTCGCGGTCGCCTGGCGCAGCTTCGCGTCGAAGGCCGGGTCGGACCAGCCGCCGTAATTGCTGCTGCCCAGGCCCCGCGTGGCGTCGGTGGTGGCGAGCCAGAGCTGCTGGAAGAGCAGCGTCTCCGCCGCATCCGCCGACCATCCGCCCATGGCCACCGAGAATTCCCGCCGCGCCCGCCGGGTGAAGAAGCTGGCGCTGGGCATGGTGTCCAGCTCCACCTTCACCCCGATCCGCTGCCAATACTGGGTGATGGCCTGGGCCAGCCGCGCATCATTGACGTAGCGGTTGTTGGTGGCGTGGAAGGTCAGGGGGAAGCCCTGGGGGAAGCCCGCCTCTGCCAGCAGGGCACGGGCGCGGGCCGGGTCATAGGGCAGCACGGGAAGGCCCGGGATGGTGCCGGCCATACCCTCGGGCAGGAACTGCGCGGCCGGCAGGGCCACCCCGTCCATCACCCGCTCGGCCAGGGCGCGGCGGTCGATGGCCAGGGACAGCGCCTGACGCACCCGCGCGTCCCGCAGCGGGTTGGGGCCGGTACCGCCCTGCACGAAGGGGCTGGGGCTACGGGCCGCGTCGAATTGCAGGAAGATCAGGCGGGTGGTGGGCGAGGCTGCGACGCGGATCGCGGGGTTCGCCCGCAGCCGGGCAAGGTCGGCCGTGTTCGGCGCCTCGATCAGATCGTGATCCCCCGCCAGCAGCCCGGCGAGCCGGGGTGCGGCGGCGGTGACCGGCGTCAGCCGCACCGTCGCCCAATGCGGCTTCTCGCCCCAGTAGCGGTCGGAGCGCGCCAACTCGATCGCCCCGCCGCGCGTGTAGGAAACGAGGCGGTAGGGGCCGGTCCCGATCGCGGCACGGCCCTCGTTGAAGTCCTGCGCGGTCGGCCATGTACCCTGCACGCCGCATTGCTGGTTCGCCTGGAAGTCGAGCTGGCCCGCAGGCACCAGGCGGCGCGGAATAATCGCGAGGTTGGTGAGGTCGCTCGGCAGCAATGGCGCCGGTTCGCGCGTGACGATCCGGACGCTCATCGCATCCGGCGTCTCCACCCGCGCGAAGCCGCGCACATAGCGGGAGAAGGACTGGGTGACCTCGCCCTCGTTGTTGCGGGTGCGGCAGAAGCTGGCGACCACATCCTCCGCCGTGAAGGGGCTGCCATCATGGAAGGTGACGCCAGGGCGGAGGCGGAAGAGCCAGCTCGTGTCGCTCTCCCGCTCCCAGCTCGCGGCCAGGCCGGGCACGACCGAAAGGTCGGGCGCGGTCTCGGTCAGCGAATTGAAAATATGCGCGCGGAGGGTGGTGTTCGGCGTGAGTCCATATTGGTGCGGATCGGCGGAGGTTGTCTCCCCCGCCATGGCGATCCGCAGGTTCTGCGCTGCAGCTGGCAGCGCCCCGACGGCCCAAATGGCCGAACTGGCAAGCAGGGCAATGGCGAGACGGCGCATGGCGAACCTCAGTCGAAGCCCAGGAAGCCGGGCATGGAGGAAATCGGCGGCGCCTTGGCCAGCGCCGCGATGTCCGGAACCGGGCGGGTCAGGGTGGCCTCGCCGGCAACGGCGGCCTCGATCGCCGCCGCGGCACGCAGCACCAACGCGTCACCGCCGCGCGGTCCGACGATCTGCAGACCGAAGGGCATGCCCTTCGCATCGCGACCCATCGGGATCGAGATGGCGGGATGGCCCGTCAGCGTCACGATGTAGGCCATGGCGAGCCAGTGGAAGTAGGTGCGCGTCTTCTGCCCATCGATCTCGGCCGGGAAGAGCTCAGACCAGGGCCGGGGGGAGATGGTGATGGCCGGCGTGATGATCAGGTCCGTCCCGGCGGCGAAGAAAGCCTGCCAGCGGTGATAGAGCTGGGTTTGCAGCACACCTGCCCTGGCGACATCCGCCGCCGAATAGCCCATGCCCTCCGCGACATTGGCGCGCACATTGGGGCCCACGAGGTCCGGCGTCTCTTCCACCTTTTTCGCATGGGCGGCGATGAAGTTGAGGGCGCGCAGCACCTCGAAGGCCTCGTCGGCGCCGGTGCAGTCGGGTGTCGTCTCGTCGATGCCGGCGAAGAGCGGCTCCAGCGCGGCCACGCGCGCGCGGAAGGCCTCGCGCACCGTCTTCTCCACCAGGGCGAGGCCGAAATCCTCGGTCGCCGCCACGCGCAGGGATGAAAGGTCCATCGGGACCAGCGGCGTCCAGCGCTCCGGCTTCCCGCGCACCGCCTCGCCCGGTAGGGTATAGGCCAGCGGGTCGCGCGGATCGTCGCCCACCATGGCGGCCAGCAGTAGCGCCGCATCCGGCGTGTTGTTGGCCATCGGGCCGAGAACCGACAGATTCTGCCAGCCCAGCAGCTTCCGTTCCGTCGTGACGAGGCCGGGGCTGGGGCGGTAGCCGACGATGCCGTTGAACGCCGCCGGGTTGCGCAGCGAGCCACCCGTGTCGGAGCCCGAGCAGATCGCGAACATCCCGGCCGCCAGTGCCGCCCCCGAACCGCCCGAGGACCCGGCCGCGGAGCGTGTGGGGTCATGCGGGTTGCCGGTCGCGCCATAGACGGCGTTGCGGGTATTGGCGCCCGCCCCGAATTCCGGCGTGTTGGTCTTGGCCGTGATGATGGCCCCCGCCGCGCGGATGCGAGCCACCGAGCTGAGATCGGCCTTCGGCACATGGTCCTTGAAGAGCGGGCTGCCGAAGGTGGTGACCAGCCCCTCCGTCTCCTCCAGGTCCTTGATGCCGATGGGAAGCCCGTGCAGCAGCCCGAGCTTCTCCCCCCGCATCACCGCATCCTCCGCCGCGCGTGCGGCAGTACGGGCGCGATCGTCAATCGCGACGACCGCGTTGATGGCCGGGTTCACCGCCTCGATCCGGGCAAGGCAGGATTCCAGCAGCTCCACGGGCGAAAGCTTCTTCGTCCCGATCAGCCGGCGGGCTTCGAGGGCGGTGAGGTCACAAGGTTCGGTCATCAAGGATCCCAGTCCGTATGCGGCCGTTCAGTGCGTGGTGGGCTCAGTAGCCCATCGCGCAACCATCCTTGCGGGGGTCGGAACCGCCCACGAGGATGCCGCGCTCGCGGTCGATCAGGATGGCCTGGCCACCGCCATGCGGCTTCTTGATGAGCTTCGGTTGGTGGCCAAGCGCGGCCATCTGGTCGCGCAGCTCCGGCGAAAGGCCCGTCTCGATCTCGACGTCTCGGTGATTGCCGCCGACGCTCGGGAAGACGCGCGTCAGGTCCAGCGCCTCCTGCACGTCCAGGCCGAACTGGAAGTGGTTCGTCAGGAACCAGGTCTGGCCCATGGGCTGATAATGCCCGCCCATCACGCCATAGGGCATGATCGCCTTGCCGTCCTTCATCACCATGCCAGGGATGATGGTGTGCATCGGGCGCTTGCGGGGCGCGATGCAGTTCGGGTGCCCTTCCTGCAGCCGGAAGCC
>DATCMG010000028.1:0-4223 GCA_036563555.1 Roseomonas sp.
CTTGCGACGCCCTAGACGCAGCTCTACCGGCCAGATCCTTCTCGCGACCTTCGCCGGGCTGGTCTTCTTCTTCCTGATGCTGCCGCTGCTGGTGGTCTTCCCGATCTCGGTTTCTTCCGCTGCTTATCTGCAATTCCCGCCGCCAGGCTTTTCCTGGCAGTGGTACCAGCGTTACCTGGACGACCCGAGCTGGATCGACGCCACCCTCCGCAGCGTGCAGGCGGCGACGTTGTGCACGGTGCTGGCCATGGGGCTTGGCGTCCCCCTCTCCTTCTTCCTCGCTCGTTCGGGGCTGGCAGGCGCGCGGGTACTGGACCGGCTGGCGGCGGCGCCGATCATCGTGCCGACCATCATCCTCTCCATCGCGCTTTACGGTGTTTTCTCGCGGCTCCAGCTGATCGGGGAATGGTACGGAGTTGCGGTCGCGCACACGGTCCTGGCCTTACCCTTTGTGGTGATCCTGGTCGGCGCAGGGCTGCGCACCCTTGACCAGGCACAGGAGCAGGCCGCGGCCGGTCTCGGCGCCTCGTGGCCTCGGATCATCTGGCGTGTCACCCTGCCGCAGCTTCGCCCCAGCCTTGTCTCCGCTGCGTTCCTTGCATTCATCAGCTCCTTCGACGAGCTGGTTCTGGCCATGTTCCTCTCGGGCGCCTCCATGACGCTGCCCAAGAAGATGTTCGACAACATCATGATGGAGATCGACCCGACCATCGCGGCCGTGTCGGTCCTGCAGATCCTGCTGGTAGGGGCCGCGCTCGGCCTGACCAGCCTGTTTGGCCGTGGCGCGCTCACCACGACCGTCACGCGTTGAGGACGCCATGGACAGCACTGTCTTCCATCCTGACTTCAAGGCACGCCCTTATTGGTGGGAAGCGATTTCCATGGGGGATGATCCGCCGGCCGACCCGCCGGCGAAGGCGGACGTGGTCATCGTCGGCGGCGGACTCACCGGCCTGAACTGCGCGATCGAGCTGGGCCGCGGCGGTGCCCGCCCTGTGGTGCTGGATGCCGAGCCGCTCGGCTTCGGCGCCTCGACCCGCAACGGCGGGGGCGTCTCCGGCGGCAACAATGTCGGCAAGGGTCTTTCCGGCGCTAAGGGCCGGCAGAGCCCGGATGAGGTAAAGGAATGGCTGCGCGCCATCATGGGCGATGCTTCCGACGGCCTCGCCCACATCGAAGCCCTGATTCAGCGCGAGGACATCGCCTGCCATTATGAACGCACCGGCCGCTTCGTCGGTGCCTGGACGCCGAAGCACTATGACGGCATGGCGGCGAAGATCGACGCACTCAACGAGTTCGCGGATGCCGACGCCTCCATGCTTCCGCGCGAGCGGCAGAGGGAGGAGATCGCCTCCGATTATTACTATGGCGGGATGGTGGTAAACCGCACGGGCAAGCTGCATCCCGGCCTCTACCATCGCGGCTTGATGGAAGCGGCGCAGCGCCACGGCGCGAGGCTACTCGGTTGTACCCGCGCCGGCGTGCTGACCCGGACCACAGAAGGCTGGCGCGTTGAGACCTCGCGCGGTCCTATCGAGGCGAGAGAGGTCGTCATTGCCACCAACGGCTACACCGGGAGCCTCACGCCGGACCTGCGCCGGCGACTGATCCCAGTGGCCTCACACATCATCGCTACGGAGGAGATTGACCCCGAGCTGGCGCGCTCCTTGATCCCGAAGCAGCGCACCTTGGCCGATACCCGGCGGATCCTCTGCTATTACCGGCTCTCGCCCGATAACCGCCGTGTGCTCTTCGGGGGCCGGGCCCGCTTTACCCAGGTCACGCCGGAAGTTTCGGCTCCGATCCTGCACAGCATGATGCTGCAGCGCTGGCCTCAGCTCAGGGGCACGCGCGTCACCCATGCCTGGACGGGCAACGTGGCCTTCGCCTTCGACTACCTGCCCCATATGGGTGTGACACCGAAGGGGCTGCACTACGCAATGGGCTGCAACGGAGCCGGAGTGGCGATGTTGTCATACCTGGGCGCGGAGGTCGGCAAGAAGCTGCTTGGAAAGAGCAATCACGTCCCCGTCTTTGATGGGCGGGAATTCCCGACACGCCTCTTCTACACCGGGCACCCATGGATGCTGCCCGTGGTGGGCAGTTGGTATAGGTTCCGGGACTGGCTGGACCGGCAGGCCGCCTGATGGGTTCGGAATTAGCAGGGCAGGTGGCGTCCGGAACGTCACTGGCGCGAGCAAATCGGGCCTGTCACCCGCCCCCAGTAGCGCCTCCCCTGCCCGCTTCGCCGTTGCTCGCGTTAAGCGCTGATCACGCGGGCATGCTGGCGCGCCAGGAATAGATGGGCCTTCGGATGCCACGCTCGACAAACGGAACGCTTCTGCGGATAGCGGCCACCGGGAATGCTGTCAGATGAGTTGGCCGCGGAGGAAGCCCAGGGCTGGCAGCGGCCGCCAGCTGCGGGGAAGGTCTGCGCGGCGGATGGGCGAGACGCTATAATTGGGCACCGGCATGCTGGAACTACGCAGGAAGCCTGCATAGGCGCGGACCTGCTGTTCCCGCCAGCTACGGTCAGCATCGGCGGCAGCGCGGCTGGAGTAGATTTCGGCGATCCGCGTCTTGCGACCAATAGCGGCGACGACGGCCCAGAGCCTATCATCACGTGCCCGGCTTAGGCTAAGCACCCGGTCAGGGGACGGCTCCTGAAGTGGCTGGCTCATGCGCCAAGCCTCGTCGACCCGGCACCACCGTGATGGCGATCGGCTTTCACATACATCCAGCTTATCTGTGTTTGCCAGCCTGACAGACAAGGGCGGCCCTGGGAGAAGCACCCATGCCAGGCTGGCTTCGGACAAAGTAGCCGAAGCGGCGCCTACCACTCAGGGCTCCTTCCCACCCAAGCATCCTTATGCCGCAGCAGCAAGCAAGGTGGCCCGTAGAGATTGCCGCTGCTCCCCCTCTTGAGCATTCAATTCCGGTGAGGTCAGATGCCCGAAGGCTGCGGCGGCCTGCGCGGTCCGTGAGACGGCATCAGCAGGACAGTCCGGTCCCTCTGGCCGGAAGGAGGCCGGCGAGATTGGCCCGAAGATCAGTCCACGACGCAGTTCCGGCCAGAGTTCCGGGTTCGGTTCGACATCGGCGTCCCGCGCGAAGAGGATTGCCAGGTGTGCATCGGTAAGGCCTGGGACTCGCCGCGCCTTGCCCGGCACTGCGCAAGCCCGGCACGCATGTCAGCTTCAAAGGGTGCCGGCACCTGCCTCGATCAGCTATAAGCCTGCAGTTCCAGCACCGGGAAGAATGGCCCGACCAGATCGAACAAGCCCAGAAAGGCGAGCCCTTTCAGATCTGGGTGGAAGCGCCAAGGCATACAGCCCGTCGTCCGGCATGCGCTCCGGCCGAAACGCTCGCGCGGGCGCGTTGGTCAGCCCTGAGTCCCTGGTCGCGCTCTGCGCTGGGCTGCCGTTCACACATAGCCTATGAATAAGCGGACGGAACGATCAGGACAGCGCCGAAGCCATCTAAGTCTCAGCCGACCCAAAACAACCAAGGATAGTTCGGGAGGAGAGTTTGATGCCAGAGCCACACGGGAGAGAGCCCGGCCGTCCATCGCCCCGCTCCTTTGCGCTGCTCGGCCCACAGGGAGGCGGTAAGTCGACCTTGTTCGAGGCACTACTAGCCGCTACAGCCGCTACTCCGGCCCGCCGCAATGCATCACGCGCGACAGGTGCCGAGATGCGGCTCGCGCATTGTCAAATGCAGGATGACGCTTGGGCCATCCTCGACTGCCCGGGCTCTGTTGAATTTGCCCATGATGCCGAATGTGCCCTCGCCGCTGTCGATCTGGCTGTGGTCGTATGCGAAGCGACACCGGCGCGCGCCGGGAACCTCGGCCCGCTGTTTCGCCGGATTGAGGAGACAGGCACGCCTGCACTCATCTTCATCAACAAGATCGACGCTCTGACCGGACCAGTGCGGGAAACCCTTGCCGCGCTGCAGGAACAGACCCGACGCAAGTTGGTGCTCCGCCAGGTGCCAATCCGCGAGGGGGAGACGGTCACCGGCTACGTCGATCTCATCAGTGAGCGAGCCTATCGTTATCGTCGCGGTGAACCTTCTGAACGCATCGCCTTGCCGGATTCAGTGCAGTCCCGGAAGACCGAGGCCCGCGGTGCACTTCTGGAAGCGCTTGCCGACCATGATGATACGCTGCTGGAGAAAGTCCTGGAGGACTTGGCGCCCGAGCAGGCCGAGATTTACCGGCC
>DATCMG010000031.1:0-5090 GCA_036563555.1 Roseomonas sp.
TGTAGTCGAAGGTCGGGCCCAGCACCTGCCCGCCTGGCAAATCCTTGTAGGTGGCGGAAATCCGGCGCCGCACCCGCATCGTGCCCGTATCCAGCGGCAGGGTGGCGCCGAAGCGCGGCAGGGTGGTGCGGTAGGCCCGCAGCAGGAAGATGGCCTCGATCAGGTCACCGCGTGACTGCTTGATCGCAAGCGCCGCCAGGGCGGGGTCATGGCAGGAGCCCTCCGCCATGACCCGGTCCACGGCCAGGGTGAGCTGTTCGCTGATCTGGTCCGTGCCGATCTCCGGAACGGCGGGATTGCCGCGGCGCTCCTCGGCCAGCCAGGCATGGGCGTTGGCGATGGCGTTCTCACCGCCCTTCACCGCGACATACATGGGCTCAGCCCTCCTCGATGGTGACGCTGCGCGGGAGTGCGGCGACCGCCTCCCCCGCGCAGAGGATCACGTCCACCCCAACAGGGAAGCGCGCGGCATTGGCGGCCCATTCGGCCACGAAGCCTGGCGGGGCACCGCCCACGCTGAGGTGGTGCACATGCTCGATGCCGGGGCCGGTCAGGCGCCATCCCGCGCCCTCCTCCAGCGATTCCACCTGGAGGATCAGCGTGGCGGATGCCTGCGGATCCTCATCCGTGCCGGCACGCAGCGCGGCGAACTTCGGCGGCACCCCGGACGCGAGCACGAAGGCCGCCTCGGCCGGATTCGCCGCAATGGGACAACCGGCATGGAAGCGCGCCCATTCCGCGGCATCCGGCCCGGCATCAAGGAAGAGCGGTGTGCCGGCATCCACCAGAGTCAGCAGTATCGCGCCGGTGGCGGGGCTCAGTGGCGCGGGTGGGGAGGGCGGCCGTTCCAGCCGGATCACACGGCCGGGGCGGCTCATGGCCTCCAGCACCGCACGGAAGGCCGATTGCGCGCCCAGCACAGGGTCAGCGAAGCCGGGAAGAAGACCGCTCATCGCATATTCGCCATCGTCAGGAACTTCACGCGGGTGGCGGCGGCCTTGCGTGCCATTTCGGCGTGGGCTTGGGCCTGGGCGGCTGCCAGGGGCGCCACCACCGTCTCCATCAGCACGGGGCGCCGCGCCGGGGTTTGCAGAGCAGCGTCCAGCACGGCGGCCAGTTCCGCACCGCGCAGGTCGCGGCCGGCGAGATAGGCATGGCCCACCGTGCCGTCCTCCAGCCGCACCGCGCAGCGGGTGACGGTCATCTCGCCCAGGTTGAAAGGGGCACCATCGCCACCGGCCCGGCCGCGCAGCATGGTCAGGCCTATCTCCGGGCCACGCAGGCGGGTGTGGGGTGGCAGGGGTGGGGCCGAGGGCAGGCGTGGCTCGATCCCGGCGGCGCCGGCGCGGGCCAGCACGCCCATCCAATGGCGCCGCTCGGCCTCCGCGCCCCGGCCTTCGTCATTCG
Source organism: Roseomonas sp. (assembly GCA_036563555.1). GTDB lineage: Bacteria > Pseudomonadota > Alphaproteobacteria > Acetobacterales > Acetobacteraceae > Roseomonas. The sequence continues at coordinate 1,408 of DATCMG010000031.1, forward strand.
TCACGGTGCTCATGCGGCCTCCGCTACATCGTCCATACGGGGGGCGGCCGCGCGGCCGGACCAGCCATCGGAATGGATGATCCGCCCGCCGCGCCATACGGCACGCACACGGGGCGCAGCGCCCGTGTCGTCCAGCAACACCAGGTCGGCGCGCTGGCCCGGCGCGATGGTCCCGCGATCCGCGAGACCGACGGCGCGGGCCGGGTTGCAGGTCACCAGCGCCACCGCCTCATGCAGCGGCAGCAGCCCCATGCGCGCCCAGCCGAGCACGGCGGGCAGCATGGCGCCCTGGTGGTAATCGGCGGCCAGCGTGTCCAGCAGCCCGGCTTCCAGCACCGACCGCGCCGTGGCATTGCCGGTCATGGAGGCACCGCGCAGCGCGTTCGGCGCGCCCATGAGGGTCATCATACCCAGGCGCCGCGCCTCCTCCGCCGCCTCCAGCGTTACGGGGAACTCGCTGATCGTGGCGCCCAGCTCTCGCATAAGCCGGACCTTCTCCGGCGTGTCGTCGTCGTGGGAGGCGATGGGCACGCCCTGCGCGCGGGCCAGGGCGGTCACGGCGCGCGCCACCTCCCATGCGGGCGGGGCGGCCATGCGTGCGCGGGCGCGGGTTTCGGCGCTGGCGGCATCCTCGCCATGGGCGCGGGTCTGGTAGCGGATATACTGCTCGATATCGCGATACTGTCCCTGGCCCGGCGTGTGATCGGTCAGGGAGACGAGGCCGACCATCCCGCGCGCGAGCAGCTCCCGCAACACCGGCTCGGCCCGCCGGTTCGTCACCTCGAAGCGCGCATGCACGCGCAGGTCGACGCGCAGGTTGTCGCGCAGCCGCGCCACCGCCTCGATCACGCCGCGCGCCCGGTCCTCCGTACGGAGATGCCCGCGCGCCTTTCCCTCGGCAAAGGAGAGGCCGGCATAGGCGGTGGTAACGCCAGAGGCGGCAAGGCGTGAATCCAGCTCCGCGATCGCAACATCCAGCGGGAAGGCGGCGTCGGGGCGGGGCTCCACCTCCTTCTCGATCATGTCCCCATGCAGGTCCACCAGGCCGGGGACGAGGGTGAGGCCGGCCCCGCCCAACGCGGGCCCCTGTGGCGTGCCCTCGGCGATCTCGGCGATCCGGCCGTCCTCCATCCGCAGGGCGCCGCACGGCACCACGCGGTCCGGCAGCACCAGCCGAAGGTCAGCGATCCACATTCAGTGTCTCCTCGTGCGCCCCATGGGCGACGGCATGATCGACCGAGAGCTGCACGCGCTCCCCGGCCCAGACGGATTCGGAACAGGCGATGGGAATGCCGGCCAGATCGGCATCCACGCTGCGCACCACCAGCACGGGTTGCGTGACAGGCTGATCGAGGAGGCGGGCCTCCTCGGCGCTCGGCAGGCGGGCGAGGACGGTGCTGGCAATGCGCCGGTAATCCGCCACGCCATAGGCGGCGAGGATGGTGCTGGCACCCTCACCCGTCTCCCAGGCTGAGAGCATCCCGGGGAAGCGCCGTGCGGGGTAATGTGCATCAGAGAGGTTCACCGGCATGCCATCGGCCAGGCCCAGCCGGCGCACGCGGAATGCCGACGCCCCGGGCGGCAGGCGCAACGCCTCGGCCATGGCGGGCGGCGCCGTCACGGCCATGGCGTCGATGGCGATGCCGGAGGGCTCCCGCCCCTGCTCCAGCAGGTTCCGCGAGAAGCGCGTGCGCTCCGACAGACGATAGTCGAGCACCGGCGCATTCCGCACATAGGTGCCGCTGCCCTGGCGCGTTCGGACCAGCCCCTCTGTCTCCAGCGCTGCGACGGCCCGGCGGATGCTGTGGCGGCCGGTGCCGAAGCGGGCCATCAGCGCGGGCTCGGTCGGCAGGCGCGCGCCGGGCGCGATCCGGCCTGCGCGGATTTCGGCAGTCAGGACTTCCTGCACGTCTCGCCAGATGCAGGAGCCGGGGGGCGTCAATATCGTCACGGGCGGCACCCTAGGGCACCGCCTCATTCATTCGGATGACTTCACCATGGCGGTTCAGTGACAATAGGCCCGCACTGCCAGGCGCATTCCGGATGCCCTGAGACGCCCGCAGGCCGTCAAGGGGGCAACCCGCTACCTACATCCCCGGATTGCTCCAGCCTATGAGGGGTGAGGTCTTTTCCCCTTGCTGGCCTGCTCGTGGCGTGTCTTCCAGAAGGCCATATCAGCCTCCTTGCTGAACATCACGCGAACCCCGGTCCCACCCTGGCTCACCCGGATTTTCCCGCCGTTGCGCGATCTGTGATCCTCCATCCATTCCTTGAATTGCGGGTCCTCGCGGGTATGTCCTTCGAATTCGAGGACTCCCGCGATCTCTTCCTCCTTGCGGCGCTTGACCATGGCTGTGGCCCTCCTCGACGCGCAATTGCTCCTTCACCCCCGAAGAAACGAGGCTGGACTGTTTCTGGCTGCAGGCTTCGAGATGGGCTTGCGGCAGTAACATTCGGACCAAATGGCGCTGCTTTCGCTGTGTCACTCAGCTTCCGAAGGCAGGCCCTGCTGCCACGGGCCGTTCGGTTGCGGCCCCCGCCGCCTCCTCTGCTCCACGGCTGATTGAGACATTCCGCAAGCCGGCGGTATCCGCGGGTGGGGTGTATGCTGACGGCAGAACCGATGGATGCCGCTGGTCCTGGGCGAGGCGGCCGGATGTCGTGGCGGCGCAAGTGGGATGCGGCGCTGCGGCTGCTTCGAGGTGAGGATCTCGAGACGGTCTCGCGGACGCTGGGCGTGACATCCGCGACCCGGAGCGGCTGGCGCGACGCCTTTCTGGCCGCTGGTGAGGCGAGCCTGGCAACGCGGCCCAACGACGGTAAGAGCCTGTCGGGCCGATTGCGGATGTGGCGCTGCTGGAGGCGATCTGCGCCGTTCTCGCGGCCTTGTCCTTCCATGGCGAGGGACACCGCAAGGTTCTGAGCACGACTGCGTATGGAAGGCGTGTTGCCCGGGCCCTGATCGAGGTATCGCCGGACCGTGTGGTCTGGGGGACCGACTTACCCCATTCCAACCCGCGCCACATCATGGAGGATGATATGGCTTGCTGGATTTCTTGCCTCTCATGGCGAACGAAGCGGAGCTTCGGTGTCTTCTGGTGGAGAACCTGACCCGCCTCTACGCCTTATGAGTCTTGCGCCGTGCGGGGTTCGGCGGGAGGGTGCTCCTCGGGGGGGCAAGTCGAACCGGCCTGACTGCTGGCGAGCCCTCTTGCGAGGGCCGGGCTGATGGGTAGGTCTTCACAAATCCACGGCCCGGCCCGGCGGGCACCCCCGCCGAAGATAAATTGCCGGAACCGAGCCATAAAGACCTGGGGCTGGCCGTCCTACATAAACCAGACGCGCGGGGCTCTCCAAAGAGGAGTTGGAAGAAATTCAAAAAGCCTCTTGCACCCCCGGCCACCAAGAGCTACATCGCCGCTCCCGCAGCAAGGTTGCGGTTCTCCTCTGCCGGATGGCAAGTGCTGCAAAGCACAAAGCTTGACGATCCAAGTAGAACCGTAGTAATGCTGAAGGACTCAATCTAAGCGGTTGGGTATTGTTCTTTCACAATCACATCTGTCTTTTGGAAGCAGGCAAGTGCTTTCGGCTTTCTCGGCTGGTGTTGTCCCTTTGGGGATGGGCTGGTCTGACGATGGCTGGGGGGCATTTTGCATCGAGAGTGGTGAACGGAGTCATGGTTG
>DATCMG010000174.1:0-1759 GCA_036563555.1 Roseomonas sp.
CGATGCGGGCGCCGTGATCGAGGCCCACGCCGGCCGCCTGGCACCCATCGATCCACGCAGCGCCTGACAGGAGATTACGAGGATGAGGTTCAAGATGCTTTCCCGGCCAGCCTCGGTCACCGGACTGGCCGCGGCGCTGACCGCCCTGCTCCTGTCCCAGCCGGCGGCAGCGCAGCCGTCGGTCCTGACCATGGGCATCAGCGCGGCCCCGGGATCGGTGGACCCGCATTACAACCAGGGTACCTCCACCCAGACCCTGACCTACCACATCTTCGACACGCTGACCGACCGCCGGCCGGACTCCACCATCGCCCCCGGCCTGGCGCTGAGCTGGACGCCGGTGGAGGAATCCGTCTGGGAGTTCAAGCTGCGGTCGGGAGTGCGTTTCTCGGACGGCACGCCCCTCACCGCCGATGACGTGACCTTCACCATCGGGCGCGCTCCCAACGTACCCAACGCGACCGCCAGCTATGCGGGCCAGGTGCGCTCCATCAAGCGGGTGGAGGCCGTGGATCCGCTGACCGTGCGCTTCCATACGGACGGCCCCTCCCCCAACCTGCCGATCGACCTTGCGGTGGTTGCCATCATCTCCCGCCATGCCGGAGAGGGCGCGACGACGGATGACTACAATTCAGGCAAGGCCGCGATCGGCACTGGTCCCTTCGTCCTCCGCTCCTACACGCCCGGAAACGAGGCGGAGCTGGTCCGGAACGAGCATTGGTGGGGGCCGAAGCTCGATTGGGACCGGGTGGTGTTCCGCTACATCCCCAATGCCGGAGCGCGCTCGGCCGCGCTGCTCTCGGGCGGGGTGGATCTGATCGACCTGCCCTCCCCCAACGACCTGCCGCGCTTCCGGAGCGATCCGAACATCTCGGTCTTCTCCGCCCAGGGCCTGCGCCTCGTCTATATCGCCCCTAACCAGTCGGCGGAGGTGGCGCCCGTCGTCACCGACAATAACGGCCAGCCGCTACCCACCAACCCGCTGCGGGACCGGCGGGTCCGGCAGGCGCTCTCCATCGCCATCAACCGGGCGAGCCTCGCGGAGCGGGTGATGCAGGGCACGGCTGAGCCGAACTACCAGTTCCTGCCGCGGGGTGCCTATTCCTACAACCCCGCCATCGCTGTCCCGCAGCCGGACCCCGAAGCCGCGCGGCGCCTGCTGGCCGAGGCCGGCTATCCCAATGGCTTCCGCATGGCGCTGCATGTGGCGCAGAATGCGCGGCCGACCGATCCCATCTCCGCCCAGGCCATCGCGCAGATGTGGACCCGGATCGGCGTGCAGACGAATGTGGAGACCATGCCGCTCTCCATGTACGGCCCGCGTTCCGCGCGGATGGAGTTTGCCGCGACCATGTGGGGCTGGGCGAGCCCGGGCCATGCTGGGCACCCGCTGATCAACGTCGTCAGCACCTATGATCGCGCGAAGCTGACAGGCAGCTTCAATCGCTCAGGCTATTCCAAGCCGACGCTGGACGCGCTGATCGCCAGGGCCGTGACGACGCTGGACGACCGCGAGCGGGAGCGCCTGTTCCAGCAGGCGGTCGCGGACGCGATGGAGGATGTGGCGATCATCCCCCTCTACCAGCTGACCAATTTCTGGGCCACGCGGAAGGGCATCACCTACGAGGCGAGCGGCTACGACTACACCCGGGCCGTGCTGGCCCGCCGGGCACGCTGAAGCCATGCGTTTCTATATCTAGGCCGATATCAAGGGGATCGCGGGCGTGGTCTCGCGCCAGCAGACCCTACCCTCGGGCTT
>DATCMG010000059.1:0-2191 GCA_036563555.1 Roseomonas sp.
GTTGCCGCGCGCGGCGGAGATGGCGGCGAGCATCGGTGTGGGTAGGGCTGAGTTGGCCGGGACTGGGCGGGTTGGGGATACGTCGCAGCGCGGGCAGCCGCCGCCGCAGGCGCAGGCGGCTCGCGGCGCGGAGCAAATGAGGGCGGGGGCGGGGCGGGGCATCTGCGCCGTGCTGCGCGGCGCATCCCGTGGCGATGAGGTTTTCGGCGCGTGCCGCATCGCCGCCCGTCAGGGCCAGGCGGCGCTGGGGGTGACGGAGCCGGGCCGCAGCTTCCCGATGATCTGGATGTAGTGGTACATGCCGAAGGCCGGCTGGTCGTGGAAATATCCCACGAAGTTCGACCCGTCCGCCGCCAGCTTCTCCAGATGCTGCCCGCTCGCCGTGATCTCCGGCTCATAGAGCCGGAGCGCGCCGTCGGCAGCATCCTTCAGGATCAGAAGCTGGTGCCCGGTCTTGCTGTCGCGCGTCAGGTCGAGCGCGGTATGCGGCGGGCGCTGGTTCATGGGAATGCGGCGGATGCGGACGAGGCGGCCATTGACGTTGACGACGACGCTCTCGCCCTCGCGCACCTCGATCCCCTGCTCGCTGACCTGGTCGAAGGCGGTGTTGAGGCTGACCGTCCACGCCTCGATGATCAGCTGCTCGCCCGGCTGAAGCTGCGTGGCCTGTGCCATCACCTGCTGCGGCGTGTCGCACCACAGGTCCATTCGCTGCAGGGTTTTCGTCAGGTCCATCGCCGGTGCGATCGCTGGCAGGATGTCGGGCTCCGGCGTGCCGGAGACGTCGTTGTAGAACAGGTCGTGCATCGCCTCCTGCGCCCAGGCCATGTCGCCGAAGGTGGCGCGCCGGGTCTCGATGCGGCCGATGACGTGCTCCAACACCTCGGTCGCGGTGCGCTGGCGGTCGGTCGCCTTGGGGCGCAGCATCCCTTGCAGGATCAGTGCCTGGAGGTAGGACACCACGGCCGCCGGCCCGTCCGGCACCCGCGCCGCCATGCCCACCGCCTGCACGCAGCGCATGGCGTCGCTGTCCGTCCCGGGCATCCGGTCGAACTGGCCGAGCCGGAGCAGGATGTCGCCGCCATCCCAGCCATTGGGGGTGAAGGGCAGGCGCGCGGCCGGGTCCGGGCTGTTGCGGTCCACATCGGCTGGAAGGCGGGAGATCGTCGGCGTCAGCGGGGTGACGCCGGCATCCCTGAGCCGGTCGAGGTGGGACACGCTCTTCTCGACCGGGTTGAGCGTGCTGGTGACGGTCAGCGGGGGCATCTCCACCACATCCGCCGGCTGGCGGCGCAGGGCGGGCCTGCCGTCGCGCGCTTGCTGCCCGACATGCGCCGCCTCATGCGCGATGAGCCATTGCCCGGCCGGCGTGTCGGGGCGGTAGCGCCCGGCTCCGAAGACGATATCGTCGCCGATGGCGAAAGCGGCGGCATCCAGCGCGGCGGCCGAATCCGCCGCCTCCGGGCCGGTGTGGAGCCGGGCGCGCGAGAGGCCCGTGCGGAGCAGCGGTTCCGCCACGCCCGCGCCGATGGCACGCGTGGCGATGTGGTTGGCCTCCCTCTCGCCTGATGTGTCCAGCGACATCCTCGCCCCACCGCATCGCGGGCAGCCGCCGCCGCAGGCGCAGCCGGCACGGGGCGTGGTCCGGATCGGTCCGGGGTGGGCGGCCCGTGGCGCGGGCTGCGGCGAGGGCAGCCGCGCCGCCGGGGTCCGCGCGGCCAGCCGCCTCATGACGGTCCCTCCTTCTTCTTCAGCGGATCAGTACGCAGCCCGGAGACGCGCAGCGCCTCGGCGCGGGAGAAGCGCAGCGTCTTGCCAGTGACCTCCCGCAGCTTCTCGGGCGGTGTGCGCAGCAGGGTCTCGGCATCGGCGATGCCGGCCTCACGCAGCTTCGTCACGGCATCGCGCCCGATGCCGCGAACCCGCTCCAGCGGGGTGGAGATTCCGCCGGAGGGTTCCGTGGGCCCGGCCGGCATCTCGAACACCACCCTGCCGCCCGCGAGATCGGCCGGCGTCGGCCGCAGATCCGGCAGCACCAGCTCGGTCCGGGCCAACTCGCCGGGCGCGAGCGATACCGGCGCCTCGCTCCGCTGCAACACCGTGCCGCTGGCATCCGTGACGCGAATGGACAGCTTCTGCCCGCTCACCTGCCGCGTCGTTTCCTCATCCATCGGCACGGCCCAGTAGCCCG
>DATCMG010000070.1:0-4405 GCA_036563555.1 Roseomonas sp.
GCTGGCCGGACCGGCGAGGAGGGGGACCATGAAATCGGCATAGGCCTTGTATTCGGCCTTGAACCGGTCGAACCGGGCGCGCTCCTCCGTTGAGGAGATCCGGTGTTCATAGGACCGCGCGGCGGCCTCGACGTCCTTCCGCATCTGCCCCTGATCCGCCAGCGCGGCGGCACGCTGGGCCGGATCTTCCGTGGCGATCACCCGCGCCGCCCGGATGCGTTCCCGGCTGACCACGACCTTCAGATCCCCCAGCGCCATCACGGAGGGCATCCAGTTGTCGCGGATGTCGCGGGTCGCGCCGTTGATGACCTGGAGCTGGAAGGCCGAAAGGCCGCCCAGACCGAGAAAGAGAATGAAGATCAGGCCGAAGGCGGCAAGCAGCTTGCCGCGGATGGAGAGTGAAGCGGGCGACATGATGCGACCTTTCCAGGAGGAAGGCCCGCATCATCCATGCAACCGCTAAACAAACCGTTCCACGGTGCTCCTCCTGCCTTCCGTGCGGCTCAGCCGCGTGGCGTCTCCACCAGGATGCCCCGGGCCTTCAGCGCCTCGATTTCCTCCGCGGAATAGCCGGCCGCCGACAGCACGGCCTCGCCATGCTCGTTAAAGCGCGGCGGCACGGCGCGCGCCCCGCCGGGGGTGCGGGAGAGCTTGATCGGCGTGTTCAGTGCACGAAACTCGCCGATCTCGGCCACCATGTTGCGCGCCGCCGTGTGCGGTGCCGCGACTGCCTCGTCCACATAGAGCACCGGCCCGGCGGGCAGGCCGGCCTTCAGCATCCGGTCGCAGAGCGCGTGCCCGTCCTCGGTCAGCAGCCGCGCCTCGAGAATGGTGTTGAGGTCGCCGCGGTTCACCACGCGGTCTCCATTGGTGGCGAAGCGCGGATCGTTCACCAGCTCGTTCAGGCCGAGGAAGGCGCAGAACTTGCGCCAGGCGGGCTCGTTGCCACAGGCCACGAAGATCTCGCAGGTGGCGGTGCGGAACTTGGAATAGGGGCTGATATTCGGGTGCGGGTTGCCGGTGGCCGCCGGGCGCTTGCCGTTCAGGAAGTGATTCGCCGCCTGTGGATGCAGCAGCGCCATGCCGCAATCATGCAGCGTCATGTCCACATACTGCCCAAGGCCGGAGCGCTCCCGCTCCTGTAGCGCCATCAGGATGCCGATGGCGGAATAGAGCCCGGTCGCGAGATCGACCACCGGCGTGCCCATCCGCAGCGGTCCGCTGCCGGGCTCCCCATTGATGGACATCAGCCCGACCATGGCCTGCACGATGGCGTCGTAGCCCGGCAACCCGCCCAGCGGCCCTTCCGCGCCGAAGCCCGACACGCGGCAATGAACCAGCCGCGGGAAACGCTGGGAGAGGGTGTCGTAGCCGATCCCCCATTTCTCCATGCTGCCGGGCTTGTAATTCTCGACCAGCACATCCGCGCCATCCAGCAGGCGCAGCAGCACCTCGCGCCCCTCAGGCTTGGAGAGGTCGAGGGCGATGCTCCGCTTGTTGCGGTTCACGCCAAGGAAATAGCTGGCCGTCCCATGCAGGAAGGGCGGACCCCAGGCGCGCACCTCGTCGCCCTGGGGCGGCTCGATCTTGATCACCTCCGCCCCGTGGTCCGACAGGATCATGGTGCAATAGGGGCCGCCGAGGACGCGGGTGAGGTCGATCACCCGGATGCCGGCCAAGGCGCCGGGGCTGGCGGCACGGGTTTCGGCCTGGGGGATCGCGTCGGTCATGGGGGTCTTCCTCCGTTGGCCTCGTTCTGCCTCCATGGGCCGCCCGGCTCAAGCCGGGACGGCCCATCCACGGGCTATTCGGCCAGCTCGCGCATGACCTTGATCAGGTCCGACTTGCCCTCGAAGCCGATGCCGGGGAGGTCGGGCATGGTGATATGCCCGTCCTCCACCCGCACCCCGTCGGGGAAGCCGCCATAGGGTTGGAACAGGTCGGGGTAGCTCTCATTGCCGCCGAGCCCGAGGCCGGCGGCGATGTTCAGGGACATCTGGTGCCCGCCATGGGGGATGCAGCGGCTGGGCGACCACCCCGCCACCTTCAGCACCTCCAGCGTGCGCTGATACTCGCAGAGGCCATAGGACAGGGCGCAATCGAATTGCAGCCAGTCCCGGTCCGGCCGCATCCCGCCATAGCGCAGCAGGTTCCGGGCATCCTGGTGGCTGAACAGGTTCTCGCCGGTCGCCATGGGGGCCGGGTAGAACTCGGCCAGCGCGGCCTGAAGGGCGTAGTCCAGCGGATCGCCCGCCTCCTCGTACCAGAAGAGCGGGTAGTCGCGGAGCATCTTGGCGTAGGCGACTGCGTCCTCCAGCCCGAGGCGCCCATTGGCATCCACGGCGAGCTGCGCCTTGCCGTCCAGCTCCTTCAACACCGCTTCGATGCGCGGGCGGTCCTCGGCGATGCCGTTGCCGATCTTCATCTTCACGACGCTGTAGCCGCGGTCGAGATAGCTCCGCATCTCCGCCCGAAGCTGCTCGATGCCCTTGCCGGGATAGTAGTAGCCGCCGGCGGCATACACGAAGACGCGCGGATCGGCTTCCCGCCCATGCCGCTCCGCCAGCAGGCGGAAGAGCGGCTTGCCCGCGATCTTCGCCACCGCATCCCACACCGCCATGTCAATGGTGCCGACGGCGACCGAGCGTTCCCCATGCCCGCCCGGCTTCTCGTTCTTCATCAGCGTGGCCCAGATGCGGTCCGGGTCAAGGTTGTCGCCCGCATCATCCAGCAGCGACTTCGGATCGGCCTCCAGCAGGCGCGGCGCGAAGCGCTCCCGGATCAGCCCGCCCTGGCCGTAGCGGCCATTGGAATTGAAGCCGTAACCCACCACCCGCCGCCCATCGCGCACCACATCGGTGACGATGGCAACGAGCGACAGCGTCATCTTGCTGAAGTCGATATAGGCATTGGCAATGGATGAGGCGATCGGCGCGGTCACCTCCCGCACATCGACGATCCGCATGGTGGTTCCCCCTCAGTCCTGCCCGCACCATGGATCGGGTGGAGGGCGCGGCCAAGACTGCGTCGGGGGATCCTTACCTTAGGCCGCCGCGGCTCGCCCCCAGACCCGGGCGCAGAAATCCGGATAGGTTTCGACCATCTCGTCACAAACGGGGCCGCGCAGCAGCGCCAGTTCCTCCGTTGTCGGGTCGGGCGTCACAGGCACTTGGTCCGGGGCATCGAAATCGAAGCCGGTTTCCGCGCGGATCGTCGCCAGGCTCTCGCCGGGATGGGCGCTCTCCAGTGTGAAACGTGCGCGGGCGGAGTCGAAGCGGAACACGCAGCGGCCCGTCACCAGTGCCTGCGCGGTACCGCGCCGGAACACCTCGGGCGGCGAGACGCCGGGGGCCGAGACGTGATCGACGCGCGGCACCAGCACGCGGGGCGAATGCTCCTCCCGGAACAGGACGGTTCGCGGGGTCATGAAATACATGAAGGCCGAGCCGAAGCTGCCGGGGAAGCGCACGCCGCCGCCGGGCCATTCGCCCGTGCCGATCAGGTTGATGTTGGCCTGCCCATCAATCTGCCCGCCGCCCAGGAAAAACAGGTCGATCCGCCCCTGGCCCGTCAGGTCGAACAACTCCCGCGAGCCCTCGGTGAAGGGGTTGCCGGACCGCTTGTGCAGCAGCGACAGTCGCACGGGATGGCCCGACTTCGACACCAGCCAGCAGGCCGCCGCCGGAACGGGGGAGGCCGCGCCCACCGCGATGTGCCGCGCGGGCGACGCGGCGGGATCGTTGATGAGCCGTGCCAGCACGGCCGCCAGCCGCTCCTCCGGCTGAACCGCGCCGCTCATTCCGCGGCCACCCGAGCGGCATGGCCGAACACGTGCTCCTCCATCCAGGCGCGGAAGCCCTCTTCGGTGCGCGCAGCCCGCGCATAGGTGGCGACATAGGCGGCATCGAAGCCGTATTCATCCAGCAGCGCCACGGGCTGCGCGCCCCGCTCCGCCACGGCCAAGGCTTCCACATAGGTGGCGGAAATGGTCCCGGGCGCGAGGCGCTCATCCTCCAGCAGGTTGCCGGGCACGACGCGCTCCACCGTCACCAGCAGCCTGCGCGAGGCATGGGCGAGCGTCGCGCATTCCCGCCGCCGCCCGACCCAGACGTTGCCCTGGGAATCCGCCATCACGGCATGGATCGCCGCCACGTCCGGATGCAGCGCGGGCAGGACCAGGATGGGGTCCGGCCGGTCGGAGAACGGGTTCTGCACCACGCGCCAGTCCGGCCGGTGCGCCAGGATGTCGCTGCCGATCACGCCGCGCAGGGGCATGAAGGGCACGCCCTTCTCGGCGGCCTGGAGCATGGTGTGGATGGCGGGGCAGGTCGCGTCCCGCACGGTGATGACCCCGGCCTTCACGGCGGCGGAGAAGCGCGGCGCGAAGCCCGCCTCGCCGAGCGAG
>DATCMG010000129.1:0-16884 GCA_036563555.1 Roseomonas sp.
GGACGCGCAGGATCGTGCTTGGCAGGCTGTGTGCTGATCAGCGCCTGCTCATGCCTGGATCGCCTGCGGCGCCGAAGCGCTACCGAGATCCCACCAGACACCGGCCATAAGCCTCAGCCCGTCGCGCAACATCGCGGGCAACCCATGCTCGTCAGGCGCATGCTGGTTGCTGCCGGCATAGCCGTTTGGGATCCAGATCACCGGAGTCCCGAGCCCCGTCAGGAACACCTCGGTCGGGTTACCGCCGGAGGAGTTGTGAACCATGTTCGGCGCGTGCCCGGCCGTTCGTGCCAGGGACGCGGCGATGGACACCACCCAAGGATCATCGGGATCGGTGCGCCCTGCCGGAAAAGAGTCCCGCTCGGCGACCGGGATCACCTGCACCTGCTCCAGGCCGCGGGCGTCCAGGTGCCGCCGAAGGGCCGGGACGATCCCCGCACCGTCCACATCCACCGTATGCCGCACCTGCAGCCGCGCGCGGGCTTCCGGCTGCACGGCGTTGGTCGGCGCATCGGGATGGCCCGTGATGGCGGCCAGGATGATCACGCTCGTCCAGGCGAAGATCCGCTCTGCCTTGGACAGGTCGGGCTCGCCCCAACCGGCGTCGGGCTCGGGCAGGCCCGGGATATCCTCGAAGACCAATCCGGCGCAGGCGCGGCGCACCGCATCGGGGATTTTCTTCGGCGTCCAGCCATCGACGAGGATGCGTCCCTCACGCGTGACGATGCTGGACAGGGCATGGGAGAGGATGAAGCCCGGATCGGCGAGGACGCCGCCCCAATGGCCGGAATGCGCGGCGTGCTCGCGCAGCTTCACCACCAGGTCGAAGGCCACCCCGCCACGGGCGCCGAGGCGCAACTCGGGCACCGCGCGGGCCTGGCGGGGACCGTCCAGGCCGATGAACAGGTCTGCGGCGAAGCGTCCGGGCTCGGCGGCAAGTATCTCGCGGAGACCGGGAGAGCCCACTTCCTCGCCCGTTTCGATGAATATCTTGGCGTTGAAGCCAAGACAGCCGCGTTCCGCGATCACCGCGCGGAGTGCCTCGATGGCAATCAGGTGCTGGCCCTTGTTGTCCACCACGCCACGCCCATACCAGTGCTCGCCACGTTCCACGACCGACCAGGGATCAAGCCCCTCGCTCCAGCGGCCCGACTGCCCGTGCACCACGTCGCCATGGCCGTATATCAGCACGGTGGGGCGCGACGGATCCTCGATGCGGGTGGCCAGCATAACCGGCCCGAAGCCCGGCTTCGGGTTCTCCACCACGGCGCAAGCGAAACCCATGCCGTCGAGCAGCGCGGGGATGGTCTCGGTGCAGTAGCGGCGCAGTTCGGGCATGGCGTCCGGCCGCTGGCTCTCCGTGCGTACGGCCACCAAGCGACGCAGCGCGTCGATGTAGCCGCCCTCGTCGAAACAGCGTTCGGCCCGTGCAATGGCCCCCTCGCGACTGCTCATTCCGCGCGCTCCGACATCCCCACGATCAGTCCCCGCCAGCTCGTCCTCGCCGGCCCCTCCCCCGCCCTCAACGCAGGGTCTGGAGCAGATGCAGCAGCAAGGTGCCGCGTGGAGCGATGGTGGCGAGGTCAAGGAACTCGCCATTCGTGTGCGACCCTCCGCCATAGGGCCCCAGCCCGTCCAGCACCGAGGCGTACTGGATGCAGAACTGGCCGTCCGATCCGCCCGACCCCTCGCCCGTGGGCAGATCCTGCAGATCAAAGCCGATATCGGCGGCCAGGGACTTGGCATGGTCGAAAAGCGCCGCCACGTCTGGCCGCTCCTGCTTCGTATAAGGGAAACGGTTCATCCCGCCGGTCACGGTCAGCGTCACGTCGCGGGTGACGGGAACCAGGCCCTCGATGCGCGCCACCATCTCCTTCGCATCGGCCATGGTGGGCACGCGGAGGTCGATGCTCGCCGTCGCATGCTCCGGCACCACATTGGCCGCCGTGCCGCCCGACACCATGCCGATGCTGACGGTGATGCCACGGTCGTAATCGGTCATCCCCTCCAGCGCGAGGATCTGGTGGGCCAGTTCCTTGACGGCACTGCGGCCTGCCTTGTGGGCGCTGCCCGAATGCGCGGGGACGCCCCGCACCGAGAGGTCATAGCGCGCCAGCCCCTTGCGGGACGTCACGACCCGCCCACCGCCGCGCGCCGCTTCCAGCACCAGCACGTATTTCGACCGCTTCGCCTCCGCCTCGATCAGGGCCTGCGAGGACTGGCTGCCCACCTCTTCGTCGGACACATAGACGATGGTCAGGGGTAGCGGCGCTTCCTGGCCGGCTTCGATCAACCGGCGCATCGCGGCAAAGCAGGCATGAGAGCCCGCCTTCATGTCATTGATGCCAGGACCATAGGCCATCCCGCCCTCGGTGCGGATCGGATTCAGCTCCAGGCTGCCGATCGGGTGCACGGTGTCGAGATGGCCGAGCAGCGTCACGCCGCGCTCGTTCGACTTGCTGTTCCAGGGGGCACGCACGACCAAGTGGTCGCCGCGGCCCAGCGTGCCCGGCACGCGCTCCACCGTGGCGCCGATGCCCTCGCAATCCGCCTGCACGCGGTCCATCAGCCGGTTCACGGCGGCGGCGTCGGAAGTCGGGCTTTCCAGTGCCACCCAGGCGTTCAGCCCCTCCAGGAATCGCTCGGGCGTGTCGAATTCGAGCAGAGGGGCGGTGGTCGTGGTGGTCATGTCAGTTTCTCAAGCGGCTTGGACGAGCCCGGCGGGCGGAGGACCGCCCTCCGGCTGCTCGACGAGGTGGCAGGCGGCGCGGCCGCCTTCGGGGCAAGGCAGCAGCGCTGGGGATTCGCGCGGACAGCGATCGAACACAGCCGGGCAACGCGGGTGGAAGGCGCAGCCGGAGGGCACCGACAGCGGGTTGGGAAAGGCGGTCCCCAGCCGCATCTCCGGCAGGCCGAGCGAAGGGTCCGGCGTCAGGACCGAGGCAAGCAGCGCCGCCGTATAGGGATGGCGTGGTTTGCCGAGCACGCGCTCCGCCTCCCCCTCCTCCACCACCCGGCCGAGATACATCGCCGCCACCCGGCCGGCGAGCATCTGAACCACGGCCAGGTTGTGGCTGATGAACAGGTAGGAGAGACCCAGCCGTTCCCGCAGGTCGAGCAGCAGGTTCAGGATCTGCGACTGCACGGAGACATCGAGCGCCGATGTCGGCTCGTCGCACACGACGAGGGTGGGGCGCAGCACCAGGGCGCGCGCGATTGCCACGCGCTGGCGCTGACCGCCCGAGAGTTGCGAAGGGAAGGCCTCCGCATGCCGGGGCGCGAGGCCAACTAGGCCCAGCATCTCCGCTACCGCGTCGCGCCGTTCGGCAGCGGTGCCCGCGCCATGCACGGCCAATGGAAGGCCGACGATGGCTGCGACGTTCCGCCGAGGGTTGAGCGAGGAGTAGGGATCCTGGAACACGGGCTGCACCAGCCGCCCACGTTCCAGCCGGCCGAGGCTGCTGATCGGGCGGCCATCGAGGAGAACCTCCCCCTCGCTGGGCTCCTCCAGTCCGAGGATAAGGCGGGCAAGGGTGCTCTTCCCGCAGCCGGACTCGCCGACGAGGCCCAGCACCTCACCCCGCCGCACGCTCAGCGAGACGCCGGCCACAGCTGTCAGGGTGCGCCGGCGCGCCAGCAGCCCCGCGCCCACGGTGTAGCGCTTATGGACGCCGCGAAGCTCCAGGATGGGCGGGGCAGTGTTCATGCCGCGCGCGCCAGGGTTTCAGCGGGCAGCACGCATCTCCAGGCATGGCCCTCCGGGTCGCCGCGCATGGCCACCGGTTCGGCGCAGGCCGCCATGGCGTAAGGACAGCGCCCGCGGAAGGAACAGCCGCGCAGATCCCCGACCAGGGAAGGCACCAGCCCTGGGATCGTGCCCAGGCGTGTTCCCGGCGCGGTGCGGCCCGGCTGCGGGATGCAATCCATCAGGCCACGCGTATAGGGGTGGCGCGGGGCGCCGAACACGATGCTCGCCGGGCCTTCCTCCACCACCTCGCCGGCATACATGACTGCGACGCGGTCGGCGATCCGGGCAACGATGCCAAGGTCATGGGTGACCAGCACCAGCGCCATGTGCATCTCCCGCTGCAGCTCCGCCAGCAATTGCAGGATCCCGAGCTGGATGGTCGCGTCGAGCGCCGTGGTCGGCTCGTCTGCCAGCACGAGGTCGGGCCCGCACATCAGCGCCATGGCGATGACCACACGCTGACGCAGCCCACCGGAGAGCTGGTGCGGATACTGCCCGAGCCGGTTCGCCGCGCCCGCGATGCCGACCCGCTCCAGCAGCGCCACGGCCCGGTCGCGGGCGGCGCGGCGGTTGCCCTTGCCATGGCGCAGGAAGGTTTCCGTGAGCTGGTCGCCGATGGTCAGGGATGGGTTCAGGCACGTCATCGGGTCCTGAAAGATCATCGCCATGCGATCACCGCGCAGGGCGCGCAAACGGTGAGGCGAGGCGGACACCAGATCCTCTCCGGCGAAGGACAGGCGTTCGGCCCGGCGTGTGGCGCTGGCGGGCAGCAGCCCCATCAGCGCAAGCGAGGTGAGCGACTTGCCGCAGCCGGATTCGCCGACGATGCACAAGGTTTCACTGCGCCGGGCGGAAAGCGATACGCCGCGCACCGCATGGAGCGTGCCGCCAGCCACGGGGATGTCCACCTCGAGCCGCCGGACATCCAACAGGAGATCCCCCGCCCCGCTCATGAGCGGCCCTCCGGCGCGGTCACGTCACGGATGCCATCACCCAGCAGGTTGATCGCCAGCACCAGGACGCAGATGGCCGTCCCGGGCAGCATGATCATCCATGGCTCGAACAGCATAAGCTCTTTCGCCTCGCTCACCATCAGCCCCCAGGAGGGAAGCGGCGGTTGCACGCCCAGACCCAGGAAGGACAGCGCCGCTTCCAGGAGAATGGCCTGCGCCATCTCATAGCTGGCGATGACGACGAGGCCGGAAACCACGTTGGGAAGCACTTCGCCCCATAGGATGCGCGGTACCGAGCAGCCGATGGCGCGGGCGGCGGTGACATATTCCCGCCCGCGGACCTGCAGGGTGGCGCTGCGCATCACCACGGCGAAGCGATCCCACAGCAGCAGGCCCAGCACCAGCACGACGACTTGCAGGGATCCGCCCAGCACCGCCACCACCGCCAGCGCGACCATCACCACCGGCAGGGACAGGCGCGTGGTGATCAGGAAGGATACCACCGTGTCGGTCCAACCGCCGAAATAGCCTGCGGCGACACCCAGCGCGGTGCCGATCGTGCCCGAGACGAGCATGGTGAAGAACCCGATCAGCAGCGAGATACGCGCCCCGTAGATCAGCCGCGACAAGTAATCCCGGCCGAGATTGTCGGTGCCCAGCGGATGGGCGGGATCCGCTCGCTCCGCATCCACGAAGGCGGGCGGCAGCATGCGCGTATCGAGCGACTGCGCGTAGGGATCATGTGGCGAGACCAGCGGTGCGAAGATCGCCAGCAGCGTGATCACCCCCAGGACGAGCGCCGCCGTGACCAGCCCGGGATTGGACAGCCAGCGCGACCACCGGCGGCGGCCCAGCGCGGCCGCGGGAGGCGCTTCCACTGATGTCACCTCGGCGATGGCAGAGGCGGCGGGGATCGGTTCCATATCAGCCCTCCCGGATCCGCGGGTCGAGCCACGCGTTCAACAAGTCAGACACCAGGGTGAGCAGCACATAGAAGAGCGCGACCACCAGCAGGATTCCCTGCACCACGGGGAAGTCCTTGCGTGATATCGCCTCCCAGGCGAGATAGCCGATGCCCTGCAGTGCGAAGACCGTCTCGATCACCACCGATCCGGACAGCATGTTGCCGAACTGCACGGAGGCCAGGGCGACCACCGGCGCCACCGCATTGCGCAGCGCATGCTTCACCAGCACCACGCGAAGTGGCAATCCCTTGGCGTGGGCGGTCCGGATGTAGTCCGCCGCCAGCACCTCCACCATGCCGGCGCGCGTCAGCCGCATCAGCACAGGCGTCGAGAACCAGCCGAGCGCCACGGCGGGCAGTACGAAACTGGCCAGCGTGTCCGTGCCCGACACCGGAAGCCAGCCCAGGGTGAGCCCGAAGAAGAAAATCAGGAGCAGCGCGAACCAGAAGGAGGGCATGGCCTGCCCCAATACCGCCAGCCCCAGCGCGGTACGGTCGATCCAGGTGTTGCGCCGCAGCGCAGCCAGCACGCCGAGCGGGATGGAAAGCAGGAGCGCGATAACGAGGCCGAAGCTCGCCAGGATCGCCGTATTGGGAAGGCGATCCATGATCAGCCAGGCGACGCTTTCGGGGTAGAAGAGCGAGCGGCCGAGATCGCCGGAGAGCGAGCGCAGCAGCCATTCGCCGTATTGCACCACCAGCGGCCGGTTGAGGCCGTAAAGCGTGCGGATGCGCTCGATTTCCTCGGGCGAGGCCTCTTCCCCCGCAAGGGTGCCGGCGAGGTCACCCGATACCCGCAGCAGCAGGAAGGCGATGGCGGAAACCGCGAAGGCGACCGCCAGCGCCAGCAGCAGCCGCTTCGCCGCAAAGCGAACCATCCGCGCCTCAGCGCTTCCAGCGCGCCGTGAAGAAGCGGGGCACCTCGTCGGCCGAGGGTTGGAACTCAAGCTGGCTGTTGAAGGCGTAGGTCAGAGGAAAGGTCCACATCGGTAGCCAATAGGCCTGCTCGGTGATGCGCCGGATAGCCGGGGTATAGGCCTCGATCCGGGCCTCCGGATCGGTCGCATGGTCACCACGTTCCAGCAGGGCGGCAACCTCGCTGTCGCGCGCCATGTCGTTCGGCGTGTTCCTGAAGAAGTAGGAGGTAATGGCCGCCACGTCATAGAGCGAGGTCGAGCCCCAGGCCCCCATGTTCAGCCGCACTTTTCCATCCCGGACATCCGAGGAAAAAGTATCCGCCTGCACCCATTCGAGCCGCGCCCGGATGCCGACAGCGCGGAGCTGGCCGATCACCGCCTCCACCCAGGGCCGGTCGCGATAGGCCTGCAGCGTTACCTCGAAGCCGTTCGGATGGCCCGCCTCGGCCAGCAGGGCCCGTGCGCGTTCAGGGTTGTAGTCGTAACGGGTGATCCCCTCTTGGGTGCAGCCGAACTGCTCGGGGTGGCAGGGCGTGTGCAGGACGTTCGCGCCCTCCCCGACCAAATTGCGCACGATGCCCGGACGGTCGATCGCGTGAGAGATGGCCCGGCGCACCCGAAGATCCGTCAGCGGGTTGTTCTCCCGCCCCGTCCGCCCGGCCGCATCCATGGCCATGTAGACGATGCGGACCGTCTCGCCGCTGACGATGGTGAGGTTGCGCCGGGTCCGCAAATTGCGCGCCTGGTCGGGCTGAACGCGCCAGATCCAGTCAAGGCCGCCAGTCAACAGCTCGGCCATGCGGGTGTTGGCCTCAGGAATGCGGCGGAAGATCAGCCGCTCAATGGCGGGCTGGCCCTTGGCACCACCGAAGTAACGGTCAAAGCGCTGCAGCACCGTTTGCCTTCCGGGGGCCAGTTCGGTCACCTGGTAGGGGCCGGTGCCTACCGGCTCCCGCGCCATGCCCTCAAGGCCGACACGCTTGAGGTATTCGCTCGGCATGATGACGACGTTGGTCAGGTACTCCTGCCAGGGCCCGAAGGGCTCCTTCATCTTCAGCCTTACGGTGCGTGCATCCACCACCTCGGCGCCCGAGAGCCAGGTGATGCGCTGGAAGTTCACGATGCGATTGGCCGGATCGAGCATGATGTTGACCGTATCCGCAACATCCTGCGCGTCGACCGTTTCGCCGTTATGAGCGACAATGCCCTCGCGCATGCGCAGTTCAATGGTGGTGTCATCCACCATCCGGACCGATTCCGCCAGATGCGGCTTGTATTCACCCGTGGCCAGGTCGCGATAGGTGGGAGCGTCCCAGATCAGATAGCCCATCACCACGCCCTCTCGGACGGTGTTCTGGTAGGGAATGATGTTCGCGGGCTCGCTATCGGATGCCCAGCGCAAGGTATTGTCAGCCGGACCCGCCTGAACGCCGGCAGCGCCGAGGCAACACAGCAGCGTCGCGGCTGCGGACATGCGCGCGATCAAGCCCATAAACTTTTCTCCTGGCGAAGGAACGGTAATTCCTGGAGCCCTGCTGTCAACGCTTTCACAAGGCACGGACCAATGCAACCATCGGACCACGCAATGCAGCGGGGACGCGTCAGGAAATGTCAGGCAGCAAGGACATGGGCAGCAGGGACGGGGCGATTGCCCGCGCCGAAAGCTATTTCGATGAGGGGCGCTACCTCGCCTCGCTCCGCCGCCTCGTCGCCGTGCCGAGCGAGAGCCAGATGCCGGACAGCGTCGACGCGCTGCGCCGCTACTGCACCGACGCGCTCACGCCCGAGTTCGACGGGATGGGCTTCGACATCACCGTGTTGGAGAATCCCCGCGCGAATCGTGGCCCGGTCCTGCTGGCCAGCCGCATTGAGGGCCCAGCGCTGCCGACTGTGCTGATTTACGGCCATGGCGATGTGGTGCGGGGCCTGCCGGAGAAATGGCGCACCGGCCTCGACCCGTGGAAGGTGGTCGTGGAAGGGGATCGCTGGTACGGCCGCGGCACGGTCGACAACAAGGGCCAGCATCTGATCGCGATCCAGGCATTGCGTGCGCTGATCGAGGAACGGGGACACCTCGGCTTTAATGCCAAGGTCTTCGTCGAGACCGGGGAGGAGGCTGGCTCGCCCGGGCTGCGCGACATCATGCGGCGCGACGCGGCGCTGCTTTCGGCGGACGCCTTCATCGGTCTCGATGGCCCAAGGCAGGCAACCTTTCTTCCGGACCTGAAGCTCGGCGCCCGTGGCGGGGTGGCCTTCGACCTGGTGGTGAAGCTGCGCGAGCACGCCGCGCATTCCGGCCATTGGGGCGGCATCCTCGCCGATCCGGGCTTCATCCTCTCCCATGCCTTGTCCAGCATCGTCACGCGTGAAGGCCGCATCCTCGTCGATGGCTGGCTGCCCGCCAGCGTACCGGCCTCGGTCCGCCAGGCCTGCAACGACCTGATTCTCGAGGCCATACCCGGCACGCCGGTGCCCGATCCCGGCTGGGGCGAACCCGGGATGAGCGTGACCGAACGCATCTTCGCCTGGACGAGCGTGATCGTGCTCGCCGCCATCACCGGCCACCCGGATGCCCCAACCAATGCGGTGCAGCCCGAGGCGCGGGCGCGGCTGCAGGTCCGGCACACGGTGGATGTAAAGGGTGACGACATCATGCCCGCGCTGCGCCGCCACCTCGACACCCATGGCTTTCCGGAGGTGCAGATCGTGCCGGTTATGGAGCGGGACATGTTCAGCGCGTCCCGGACCGATCCCGACGACCCCTGGGTTCGCATGGTGGCCGCTTCCATGGCGCAGACCTGCGGCCGGGCGCCGAACATCGTGCCGAACTCCTCGGGCTCGAACCCATCCGACATTTTCCAGGAGGAACTTGGCGTTCCCGTGATGTGGATCCCCAACAGCTACGCCGGATGCAACCAGCACGGACCGGACGAGCACGCCCTCGCACCACTACTGCGCGAGGGCATGGGCCTGATGGCCGGGATCTGGTGGGATATCGGGGCGGGTCACGCCCCGGCGGGCAGGTAATACGGACGGTCGGTGGTCGAGGCAATCCGGGGCCAGCACGCGGACGAGGCGCCCCGGTTACCGCGACCGCCCCCGGCGCACCAGCGCCTCGCAGCGTCCATCCTCGCCCGAGCCGAACTGGATCGTCGGCAGCAGCCCGGCCACCGGCGCCACCAGCGCGGCGAGCCCGCCGATGAGGCCGCCGCGCGTGGCCAGCTCGCCCAGTTCCGGCCCCACATCCGGGTTGCGGAAGCTGCCGTCGATCAGGATGGAGGTCGGGATGGCGCCGATGGTAAAGCTCTTGGACTCGCTCCGCAGCCGCACATTCAGCCGCTCACGCCCGATATCCACGGTGCCCGTGCCGTTGATGATCACGTCCTCCGT
Organism: Roseomonas sp.; assembly: GCA_036563555.1. GTDB lineage: Bacteria > Pseudomonadota > Alphaproteobacteria > Acetobacterales > Acetobacteraceae > Roseomonas. The sequence continues at coordinate 9,973 of DATCMG010000129.1, forward strand.
ATCGAGGATGACGGTGCGCAGGTTCGCCACGCCCCGCTGCAGCGCAACATTGCCGACGAAGCATTGCACGACAGTCCGCCCGGGCGCTCCCAGGGCGGAGAGGATGGCATTCCCCATCCGCAACCCGGACAGGTCCACCAGCAGGGCCGAGAGATTCCCGCCCGACATGCCGATGGTGATCTCCCCATTTCCGCGGCCGAGGATGTCGGCAAAGGACTTTCCGGTGCCCTCGATCCGTGCGCGCCCGTTGATGCGCCCCGCGCCCTCGAAAGTGTTGGTGGCCTGCATCAGCCGTGACAGGTCCAGCCGCTGGAACTGCACATCCGCCCGCGCGTCGAGTTGCCCGCCCTCCCGCGGCGTCAGCACGACGGTACCCTCGATGCGCCCGGTGCCGACGCCGAGAGCCAGGGGGCGCAGCGTCACCGCGCCATCCTTCACCTCCATCTCCGCGCGCATGTTGTCGAACGGGACGTTGCGCCCGACGATGCTCTCCGCCCGGTATTTCAGGTTGACATTCGCGGCGTCCAGCTTGGGGAAGTTGATCGGCTCGTCCGGCAGCACCCGCCCACGCGACTCATTGCGTGCCACAGCCCGTCGCTGCTGCGGGCCCTGCCCGGGAGTGGAGGCGCGGCCCGGTTCCTCGCCGATGAAGCCGCCGAGATCCGCCAGATCCACCCGGCGGGACCGCAGTTCTGCCTCCACCATCGGCTTCTGCCCGCCTGTGGTCACCGCGATCGTCCCGCTGATGTCGCTGCGCCCTAGGCGCCCGTTGAAGTCCCGGAAGCGCACCCTTCCATCCACATAGTCCAGTTGTCCGGCGATCTCGTAGTTCGGGGTTTCGGGGATGGGCACGCCGGTCAGCGGTTGCAGCAGGCCCATATCGGGCCCGCGCATCTCCAGCCGCACATTGGCGCCCTGCAGCTCCAGCGGGTTCCGGAGCGTGCCCTTGAGGCTGACCTGCGTCGGCCCGTTGGCCAGCTGGATCTCGACGGGCCAGGGCTTGTCTTCATCCTGCAGCGCCAGCACGGCGCCACCCATGGCGGTGCCGGTGATCGGCTGGCCGGCATAGGTTCCCCGCGCCTCCACCGCGATCCTGGGCTCGGCGCTTTCCTCGTTCCGCGTGGCGACAGCCAGGTTGAAGTCGGCCTTCAGCCGCGGATCGACCACATGCGCCTGCCCCTCCACGATCCGGAGCAGGCCGATCTTCGGCGTGGCGCTGGGCGGCGGGGCTGGGGCGCCCTCCCCCGCCGGCTGACCGAAATCAAAGGCGTAGTTCGTTCGCCCGTCCTCCAGGGCGACAGCCTCCACGACAGGACGGGTGACCTCGACTGCCGGGATCACCACGGCCCGATCACGCAAATAGGCCATCACATCGAACCTGGCCGAGAGGCGTTCCGCCCGGGCGAAGGGCGGGTCCTCGGGGAAACCCTCGGGGTTGGCGATCCGGACCCCGTCGGCCGAAACTTCGGTCACCCGCCCCAGGCGGACATGCAGATGCTCAATGGTCACCTTCCGGCCGAGCGCGGCCGAGGCCCGGCTCTCGGCCAGCGGAATGAACCAATCCCAGGACCAGAACGCGACGAGCAGCGCAATCAGGACCAGGGGTACTCCCGTCCAGATCGCCCAACGCGGAACCCGGCCTGCCGCCATCCTACCCTCCGCTCGCCTTTGCGGCCTGCGAAGTTAATGCGCGACGGTGCCCAGGGTTCACCTCGCCAGTCGGATCAGCCAGCCCCCGTCCCCGGCAGCAGCGCCGCGCCATGAGCCCCGAATCGCAACCCCACGGCATCCCCGGGCCCATGTGGCGCCCCGATGGCGGGGGACACCACGAAGACCTCCCCCGCCGGGGTCATCACCGTGTATTCCATCACTCCGCCGAGATAGGCGGCCTTCGAGATGGTGCCGCGCAGCATCGCCGCCGGATCGCCGCCCGCCATCAGGGCGATGGCCTCCGGCCGGAGTGCCAGCTCGGCTGGTCCGTCCGGCAGGCCGCGATGCGGCAGCAGGATCCGCGCGCCACCGACCATCACCTCGGCATCCCTTGCGTCCAGGCGGCGGAGTGTGGCGGACACCCGGTTCGCCTCGCCCACGAAGCCTGCCACGAAGGCGCTGGCCGGCGCCTCATACAACTCCCGCGGCGTGCCCTCCTGCGCGATCACCGCCTGGTTCATGACAATGATCTTGTCGGAGATCGCCAGAGCCTCCGCCTGGTCATGGGTGACATAGACCACCGTCACGCCCAGCCGCTGTTGCAGCTCTCGGATCTCCTCCCGCATCTTGCGGCGCAGCCTGGCGTCGAGATTCGAGAGCGGCTCGTCGAAGAGCAGTACGGAGGGCTCCAGCACCAGAGCCCGCGCGACCGCCACGCGCTGCTGCTGGCCGCCCGACAGTTCCGAGGGCAGCCGCCCCTCGAAGCCCGCCAGCCCTACGCTCTCCAGCGCCGCCCGGCCGGCCGCCTCGGCTTCCCGCTTCGGGCGGCGGGAGACAGTCAGCCCATAGCAGACATTCTGCAGCACGGTCATATGCGGAAACAGCGCATAGGACTGGAACACCATCGAGACGTCGCGCTCCGCCGGCGGCAGGGTCGAGACATCCCTCCCCCCGATCAGCACGCGGCCCTCGCTCGGGTATTCCAGCCCGGCAATCATCCGCAACGTGGTCGTCTTGCCGCAGCCCGATGGACCCAGCAGCGTGCACAGCGTTCCCGCCGGGATAGTGAAGGAAACGTCCCGCACGGCGACGGAGCCGGTCCCGAAGCGCTTCCACACATGCTCGAAGCGCACTTCCGCGGCGCGGCTCATGCCACGGCTCCCCCTGTCCGCACGGGAGGCGGGACAGCCAACGCCGCTCGCCGTCCGATCCGCCGCCGCCCCACCAACAGTTGCGCCAGCCCCAGCATCGCAATCATCAGCATGATGAGCACCACCGCCACCGCGATGGCCAGCCCGTAATCCCCGTTGATCACGCGGTTCACGATGAACACCGTCGCCAGCTCCGTATCCGCCGTCACGAGGAAGATCACGGCCGAGATCGTCGTCATCGCGCGGACGAAGGCATAAACCAGTCCCGCTACGATGGCTGGGCGCAGCAGCGGCAGCACCACGCGGCGGAAGGCATCGCCCCCGCCGCCGCCCAGCGTGTGCGAGGCCTCGTCCAGCGAGGGATCGATCTGTGCCATCGCCGCCATGCCAGAGCGAAGCCCGACCGGCAGGTTCCGGAACACGAAGCAGGCCACGATGATCGCGCCCGTTCCCGCAAGTTCCAGCGGCGGCAGGTTGAAGGCGCGAAGATAGGCCACCCCGATCACCGTGCCCGGCACGGCGAAGGAGAGCATGGTGGCGAATTCCAGCATTCCCTTCCCCGCAAAGCGCGTGCGCGAGAAGAGCCAGGCCGCCGCGATGCCGAGCGCCGCCGTAATGGGCGCCGAGATGGCCGCCAGCGTCACGGTCGTGATCACGCTGTTCCAGGCGAGGCCCGTGAGCTGCCCGTTGCTGATCTCGAAGGCCTTGACCATGTGGCGGAAGGTCGGCGTGTGGTCGCGCCCCCAGACCTCCACGAAGCCACCCGCAATGGCGAGCACATAAAGAATAACCGTCAGGACGGCCCAGGGCAGCGTGACGCAGAGGCAGAGCCGCCGCACTCCGGCCGGCAGCGGCGGAGCCAGCCCACCATCCCCCTTGCCGCCGATCGAGACATAGGATTTCCGCGAGGTCAGCCAGCGCTGCAGGGTAAATGCGCCGAGCGCCATGACGAGCAGGACGAAGGAGAGCGTGGCCGCGCGCCCGGCATCCGCCTGGGCGCCGACCACGGCGAAGAAGATCTCGGTGGCCAGCACGCCGAAATTGCCGCCAAGCACCACCGGATTGCCGAAATCCGCCATGCTCTCCACGAAACCGAGCAGGAAGGCGTTCGCGATTCCTGGCCGCAGCAGTGGCATGGTGATGGTGGAGAAGGTGACGCGCTGTGTCGCCCTCAGTGTGGAGGAGGCCTCCTCCAACGTCGGCGAAAGCCCCTCCACCACGCCGATCAGCACGAGGAAGGCAATCGGCGTGAAGGCGAAGAGTTGCGCCAACAGCACGCCGGGCAGCCCATAGATCCAGCGGCCGAGCTCGATCCCGAACCAGGATGAGGCGGCGATCGAGACGAGGCCCGAGCGCCCGAAAATGAGGATTAGCCCGAGGCCGAGAATGAAGGGGGGTGTGACGATCGGCAGCACGGTCAGCCAGCGCAGCGGCCGCCCTAGGCGCAGCCGCCCGCGCGTGACCAGCAGCGCGAAGGCCAGCCCCAGCGCCGTCGTTCCGGCGCCCACCAATGTGCCGAGCAGCAGTGTGTTCCACACCACTCCGCAGCGCGGCGCCCCGGCCAGGCAGCCCAGGCTCCAGAGCTTGTCATCGGCCAGGCGGCCGAACACCGCCCCGGGCGCCAGAGCGCCGGAGGCGTCGCGGAAGGCGTCCGCCAGCAGAAGGAGCAGCGGAAAGGCTGTGAACACGCCGATGGAGAGAGCCACGACCACGGTCACCGCCGCTGTGAAGGCATCCCCCCGGAAAGCGCCCCGCCCGGCCAGCCCGGCGGCCAGCAGCACCGCCAGGGCCAGGGGCACGACCGCCCCGCCCCAGCCCACGCCGAACTGCCGGTCCTCCATGGCGCCGAACAACGCCTCGAGCCAGGGCGCGTTCCAGCCCTGCACGCCGATGGCATAGCCCTGGGCGACCAGCAGCAGCAGGCCAGCCCCACCCGCGAGGATGAAGGCATTCGCCCGTGCCGCCCGAGGCAGGGGCAGCAGGGCCGCCAGAAGCCCGATCGCGGGCGCCAGCACCGCTGGCCAGAGCCACCACCGCCCCTGCGTCAGCGCCTGCCCGGCAGCCGGCGCGAAATCGGGATCGGAGAACCAGGCGAGCCCTGAAAACGGCGTCGCCGCGATTCCATCTTGCAGCAGATACCAGGGCAGGAGCAGCGCCGCCGCGAAGGCGAGCACGCTGCTCCAGAGGCCAGCCGAGCGCATCTAGGTCTCAGCGCGGCAGCGCATTCACCTCGCGGTCCCAGCGCTCGATCAGCCGGCGCCGCTCCGCCGAGGCGCCATACTTCGCGAAGTCATAATCAATCAGCCGGATCTGTGACATCTGCGGCGCCTCCGGCGGCACCGGCGTACTGCGGTTGGAGGGCGTCTGGAACTGCTTCGTCTCGGCGCCGAGCTGCTGCGCCGCGGGCGTCAGCGCCCAGTCATAGAAGCGCTGCGCGTTGCGGAGGTTCCGGGCGCCGCGGATGATCGACATGGACCCGACCTCGTAGCCCGTGCCCTCGCAAGGGAGCGCACTGTTCACGGGGAAGCCGCCCAGACGCTCCGTCACGGCGTCATGCACGAAGGAGATGGACACCCCGGTCTCGCCGCGTGCCACGGATTTGATCGGGCCGGTGCCGGAGCGGGGATAGGCGTTGATGTTGCGGTGCAGGGCCTTCAGGTACTCGAAGGCAGGATCCTCGCCCATGATCTGCACGATCGTCGCGATCATCACATAGGCCGTGCCGCTGGACTGCGGATTGGCCATCTGGATCTCGTTGCGGAAACGCGGCTCCAGCAGGTCCTTCCAGCAGGCGGGCGCCGCGATGTTACGTCGCGCCAGCAACTCGGGATTGTAGCCGAAGCCCAGCGCGCCCGCGTAGATGCCGACCGTGCGGTAACGGCTGTCACGCGCCTGCTTCTGCGCCCAGTCATGCAACTGATCCAGCGCGGCCGGGCGGTACTCGGCCGAGAGGTTGTCCTCCGCCGCCTGCAGATGCGGATCGCCCGTGCCGCCATACCAGAGGTCGCCGCGCGGGTTCTGCGCCTCCGCCCGGATCTGCGCGAGCACCTCGCCGGAGCCCTTCTGCGAGACGGAGACGCGAATCCCGCTCTCCCGCTGGAAGGCATTGGCGGCGGCCTGGCACCACTCCACCTGCACGGAGCAGTAGAGGTTCAGCGCCCCCTGGGCGCGCGCCCCGGCAGAGCATGCGAGAAGGACCACCGGGATCGCGGCGGCCTGGACGAATCGGAGCAGCATGGCGGCGTTCTTCCCCGGCCGCTCGACGGGGCGGCCTGTCACCGGATTGCAGCAAAATCGTCAGCCGATCAATGCGCGCCTGAAAGCTTCAGGCGGCGCACCGACCCGATCAGTCCATCCGCGCGCCACTCGCCCGCACCGCGGCGGACCATTTCGCGCGCTCTGCCGCGACATATGCGGCAAACTCGGCCGGCGTCTCGATCGGGGCCACCTCGGCGCCGCGCAGCCGCAGCTTCGTCACCGTATCGGTCTCCCGCAGGCCGCGGCGGAAGGCCGCGTTCAGCGCCGTGACCGCTCCGGCAGGCGTCCCGGCCGGGGCAAAGATCCCGTCCCAGGCGCCCACCTCGAAGCCCGGCAGGAAGGACGCGACGGTGGGCAGCTTCGGATGGCTGGGCAGGGGCTGGGCGCTGGTCACCGCCAGGGCACGCACCGATCCGGCCTCAAGCAGCGGTGCGGCCGCGGGGATCAGGTCGATCGCCATGTCCACGCGCCCCGCCGCAAGATCCGTCATCGCGGCGGCATTGCCGCGATAGGGAACATGAACGATGTCCACCCCTGCTGCGACGCGGAACATCTCCGACGCGATATGCCCCGTCGTGCCATTCCCGGCCGAGGCGTAGCTGATCTTCCCCGGCCGGTCCTTCAGCCATGCCACCAGCTCCGGCCCTGTCTCCACCGGCAGGTCCTTGCGCACGACCAACACGAGCGCGATGCGCGTGAGCGCAGCGACGGGCGTAAAATCGGCATCCGGCCGGAACGGCAGGCGGGGGTAGAGCGCCTCGTTGATCGCATGCGTGCCGTTGGTGCCGTAGAACAGCGTGTAGCCATCGGCCGGGGCCCGCGCGGCCGCTTCGGCGCCGATATTGCCGCCGGC